>CAZGVM010000155.1:0-7915 GCA_964528855.1 uncultured Desulfomonile sp.
CCCCTGAATTTTACCCGCCCCTGTTTTGGTGGAGTCAAACCTATCACACTTTTCATGGTGGTGCTTTTTCCTGCGCCGTTTCTACCCAGCAAACATACGATCTCACCTTTGGAGACAGTAAGAGAAACTCCAAACAGAATATGACTCAAACCATAAAAAGTATGAATATTTTCCAACTCAAGCATCATTCTGATTCACCGAGGTAAGCTTTGCGGACTTCTCTGTTCTTTCTGACCTCTTTTGGGGTACCCTGAACTATGGAAATGCCCTGTTGCATGACCATGATCCTGTTGGCAAATGAGAAAACCAGTTCGATATCATGCTCGCAAAAAAGTATTGTCAGGCCACGATCATTGAGCCTTTCCAAGAGATTGATGGTTGCCGCTGTTTCTTCAGGAGACATTCCTGCCGTGGGCTCATCCAGTATCAGAAGTTTCGGATTCGATCCCAGCGCTATTGCAATTTCAAGGACCTTCTGTTCCCCGTGCGACAGGGTTCCACAAATTCTGTCTCTAACCCCTAGCAAACCTACACTGGAGAGTATCTCATCAGTTTCGGAAACCGCCACGCGTCTGGAAGGAGTGAAGAACTCCAAGGCTTTCCCTAGTCTCGAGAGCACTGAGACCTGAACATTTTCAAAGACTGTCTGGCGGTTGAACAAGTTTACAATCTGGTAGGAAAGACTTAATCCGCGCCTGCAAACTTCGTGAGGAGCCAGAGATGTAATATCTGAGCCATCAAAAACTATTTTTCCCCGATCAGGTTTCAACTGCCCTGAAATGATCTTGAACAGTGTGCTCTTCCCAGCCCCGTTAGGACCAATTACAGCGGCTATCTCGCCGGGTTTCACATCGAGATTTGCCTTGGAAACGGCCGCAAAACGATCAAAGGATTTCTGAATGTCTACTACCTGAAGCACTCACCTACCCTCCGCCGATTCACTTGTTGCGCTTCTTCCGAATCCTTGGAAAAATCCTATGACTCCCTCCGGCAAAAAGTATATCAGCAACATCAATATTATCGCCAAGGCCATGGTCCAGTATTCGGTATAGACTCCTACCAGGGCCCTTAGACAGACGATGATGGCAGCTCCCAGCATTGGACCAAGGAAGGTGAACCATCCGCCCAGCAAACACATGATTATAAGCTCCAGAGATAGAGTCCACGACATCAGATCCGGAAATGCGGAACCCTCGACGGTCACAAACAAGGCGCCTGCGACTCCGGCGAAGAAACCGCCCAATACCAAAACGACGAGTCGATGGAGCCTGACGTTGATTCCAACACTCGCGCTCCTCTCAGGATTGTCCCTGATAGCCTGGAGTATCCGGCCATACGGAGAGTTCACCACAAAGTAAAGGATGAACATACAAGCGACTGTTACTATTAGTGTAAAGTAGTAAGATCCGTTTACGGAACTGATAAGCGAAGGGATCGGCACGCCATGCAGACCGTCATCGCCACCGGTGAAAGAATACCACCTGTAGACGACAATCCAGACAAGAGACCCGAGAGACAACTGGAGCATGCCGAAGTACAGCTTCGAGAGTCGAACACATATTAATCCCATCACCAGTGCCAACAATGCCGAGACAATCGGTGCCAGACTGTAGCCCAAAACGGGAGGAAGAGAAGACTTCATGAGGGTGAGGGAGACAGTATAGGCGCCCATACCGAAGAACACCGCATGATGAAACTGGTACATGCCGCCGAAGCCCAATGGTAAATTGAGACTTGTAGTCAACAGCCCCGTCAGTAGAACCAGGGCAAGCAGGTAAGTGAAGAACCTGGACAAAAACACGGGGGCCATAGCCAAGGCAGCCAGGCCTATGAATATTATTATTGGGGTCAGGTATTTGGACTCTGCTCTTGAAAGGGACATCAACTCTCTCTACCAGGTCGATTTCAGAAGCCCGGTGGGCCTGAAGATTAATACGACCACGACGACGGCATAAGGAAAGACTATGGAAAACTGCGGCCAGACCATAATTCCCATGGAATCCGTCAGCCCGAATATCAGAGCGCCCAATAAAGCGCCCCAGACGTTGCCGAGTCCTCCGATGATTACGATCAGGAATGCCTCCATGATCAAGGTGTGATCCATGCCCTGGTTAATATTTTGAGTCGGGGCCACCAAAGCGCCGCCTAAGCCTGCCAGAAAGCATCCTATAACAAAAACAGACGCAAATACCCGACTGACATTAATACCGATAGCCCCGACCATGTCCCGGTCAACAGCGGCAGCTCTGGCTATCTTGCCTATTTTCGTCTTCTGGGTAAGAAACCAGAGGCCAATGGCCACTACCGGCCCCAGACTCAGTAAAAACAGGTTGTACTTCGGCAAAAGCATGCCAAAGACTGATATGGAGCCTTTCAGAACCTCCGGGGGGGCAAGTGATCGATAATCAGAGCCCCAGATGATTTTTACGGCGTCACGGCATATCAACGTCAGAGCGAATGTAAACAATAGCAGCATCAGGTGTTCCCTGTCGTACAGTGGCCTGAAAAGGGTCCTCTCCGCCACCAGACTGACAAAAGCCACACAGAAGGGCGCAAGCGCCAGTCCCAGCCAGTAGCCTGTAGAGCCTGAGCCAAAAAGTAAGGCTATGGAATAGCACAGGAAGGCGCCAAGCATGTAGAGAGAACCATGGGCCAAATTGGGGATACGCAGTACACCCAGGACCAGGCTTAGACCTGACGACACGATGAACAGTATGGTGGAGCGGCTTAATCCTACAAGCAACTGTTGAGTTAAACCGCTGACACTTATTGTGGTTGCCCAATCCATTGAAGTCTACATTCTTCCTACTTCTGTTCTCTTGCCTTCTGGATTTCCTCAGGGGTGGAGACCAGTTCGGCAGCAGGTATGGTAACAATGTCCGAAGCTATCAGAAAGTCGAAGCCGGGAACTTTCTTGGTGACTCCCATGAACATGGGAAGCATCAACTGATTATCATGCTTGCCTACTGTCAGGTCTCCAATTGGGGTGTTTATCGTCAAACCGCTGAGCGCCTCGACAAATTTTTCAGGATCAACCTTTCCAGCCTTTTCATAGGCTTTGGCTATGAAGTTTGCGGTATACCATCCTATCAGGCTGCCGAAAGATGGATAACGATTGTAAACTTTCCTGAAATCCTCCACAAACACCTTGTTCTCGGGGGTCTCAGGATAATAGAAATAGTAATTCGATGTTCCTATTACTCCCTCAGGAGCGTCAAGTCCAAGAGGTCTCAAAGTAGATAGTTCAGTGGCCGTATGCATGAAAATGGGGACCTTCTCATTGAATCCGGTGTTCTTGGCGGCTTTGAGAAACGGTATGCATCCGGCGCCTCCTGTGGCGATGATCACAGCGTCAGGTTTTGCTGACAGGATCGAGGTGATGTAAGGAGTAAAGTCAGGCTCTCCGACTTTCCACCAGGACTGCCCCATGAGCTGAACATCAGGTTTGATCTTTTTCAGATGGTTCCACACGCCATCAGCCACTGCATGGCCATATTCGTAATCATCTCCGGCAATCCAGTATTTAACGAAAGGGCGTTTTGCCAAGCCTACTGCGGCGGCTTTTCCAACCATCTCAGTGTTTTCGTTCATATTAAAGACAAACTTGTGTCCCTTGGCCCCGGTTATGGCGGAACTCTTGCCATAAGTCACTATGAACGGGACTTTCTCTTTCTTGGCTAAATCCGACACTGCCAGTGAGACGGCGCTGTTGATCGTACCCATCAGGACGTTGACGTTTTCTCTCATGATGAGTTCTTTGGCGCTAGTCAGTCCAAGGTCTACCTTGAATTTGTCATCGCGGGTTACGAACGTCAGTTTCTTTCCAAGGACTCCTCCTCCAGCATTGATCTTCTCAACGGCCAACTTGAATCCATCAAGAACATCATTGCAATAGGAACTGGCCGGGCCACTGTAGGTATCGACAATACCCACCTTGATTTCATCGGCGGCCAGTGAAGGAACGGGCGAGGACAGGATTAACGTTAATAAACAGGCTACTACTCCAAGCAATACTCTTTTTCTCATGTAAAACCTCCATTCAAGCAGTGCGTTTGTATATGGCGTCCGGTAAGCTCTATTCAGACATTGAATTAAACACGCTCGTCAAAGAATCGGGTTATTTGAGCGAATCGTCCAGGCACGATTTCTGTCATGACCCGGCTTGACTAACATGCGCAAACATCTAACAGCTATGTAAAATCTGATTCTAGTTTGCAAGAAACCTGCTCTCTTGATAGATTACATGTTCTGCAAAATTTATTACACATAATTTTTCTGGTCGGAGCAAGCTATTACATGTCATCTGAGGAAAAAGACCTTTCTGGTTTGATCAAGAGATGTGAAACCCTTTTGGTGGATTCCGGATATTTCGACCCCGCATTTTTCGGCGCCAGGTCACTTTCCGGGTCTAATGGCATGCCAGGTAAGCTAATAGGAGACCTGGCCGATTCCTCGCTTTCAATAAGCGCTAAATTAAAATCGTTGGCCGACCTGATCGAATCCCAGGTCATATACAAACTCCAGGTTGCCCAGCAGTCCCTCCAGGATCCCGACAGCTATTTTCAAATAGCCGAATTCACTGCCCACATCCTGGATGGATTAGAAAAGCTGAGAAACTTCAAAGAGATGGCCCAGGTTTTCGGAGATATGCTCTCGCTTTACATTCTGTCGCTTCATCGTTCCGCATCCCCGGGACGGGAGAACATGATTGTTAAGAAGATACTGCTAAACATTGCGGCCAGAAAAGTTGTCGAGCTTGATGAGAGAGATGTCCTCAAGATCATCAAAAAACTCAAAAACACCATAACCGTCGCAGTCATCTCAAAGCGGTACGCCGCTTATGTGCTTGCAGTAAGAGGCATGGAGGTCCTGTTCAGGGCCGAGATTGATTTTGCCACTCACGGCTCCTCTCCCGAAGCCCTGGCGCTCCAGACTGTAAACATCATGCTGAAAAACGGCATCAAGCTTACTGAGGTCAGCGACGTGGTGTGTGGCGGAGGCGACCTCGGAACTTTACCTGACGGCATTTACGTGTTTACGGAGAAGCTGCGCGACGAATCCTGGAAAAGATTGCACAACAGTTCACTCAATCGCGGCGCATTAATAGCGTGGGAGTTGGCTGAAATCCTGAGGAGACAAAAATCCAGAGGGGTGATAAATGTCTCGCTTTGTAGTCCTTTATCCTTCTCCACTCTCCAGGCTCATGACACCAACATCTTGTTCAGGCCCGAATCATACGAATTGCGACAAAGCCTCAAGGGACATGTAAAGGTCACACCATTAAAATCAATAGCCGCTTTGATTTCACAGATAAGAAAAATCAAACAGCAGGACCTTAACCTCCTGGTGCTGACTCTGGACGAACTGTTTGCATCGGTCACCCGCAAAAGCGGCCACAAAATAGTTAGAGAGATAATTGCTCAGGACGCAAACCGGATCCTGCTGAATTTCGATTTTGACAAGATTGTCCTGAAGCTGAATGAAGAAGGTTTCGCCATACCTTCCAACTTTCGTCTGGCATCAAGAGAGGCGGGCACAGGGGTTTCGGAGATTTGCGAGCTTCTAATGATCATCGAGTCGGGTAAGATTTCACCCAAATTGGCGGATTCGTTGGGTCACGTAGTAGACTCATATGCCCGAAGCGCAGCCACGGCGCTTGAAATGTGTTCAGCCGGTGAAGCCTCGGAACGTCCTAATTATATAGCCATTACCAGCATGAGGGCCACGAACAAGTATTTCCAGAGGCTGTTTGAAAAAATTCGCAGCCGGGTGGATAATCCCTTTGTTCCAATACTTTGCCTGGACTCACTGGAACATGAATATCTGATCGCTAACCACCTTTTCGAAATGTATGTCAATCCCGCCAAGGGTGACTGCAGGCTCAATTTCGGCATCGAGGCCAGAAGCATGAACCAGGCTTTGCAGGTCCTGGGAACTGCAGGACCATCGGCCCAATCATTCTCTTTCTCAAAACTGCTCGATGATGTCACGGCAGCTCTAAAAACCGATGCGCTCAAAGCGGCAAAGCTTGTTCTGGTAGGCGCCGACAATGAGGATGCCCTGTTGGCCGTGGCCAACGCCAGAGAATATGGGCTGCTCAAAAAAATAGCTCTTATTGGAGACCCGGACCTTATCGTTCAGGGAATCCAGAAATCCAAGGCCCAAATATCTCCTTCCACCGATCCTGATATCCAGATTATACCCATTGACCCGCTCGCGCTTGACCAAAACCAGAAACATGATGCCACGGCTGCCGAATTCCATAATTTTTTGCAGACAAACCCCGATTATATTGTCATGAAAGGCAGTATCGACACTTCACACTTACTTAAGGTGGCTTTATCAATCTACAAGGATGATGAATCACGGGGTTCGGTTGGCGCCAGGAAAACCGCGTCATGGTCAGGTCTGATCGTTTTCCCAGACAACCGATTCTTCGCCCTTTCCGACCCGGCGGTAAACCCTGCCTTCTCAGAGATTTCAACTATTCTAAAGGCCATGGAGAATCAACTCGACGTAGTGAGAAGAGTGGTCAGCAAGACAGAACCTCTTCGACTGGCCATCATAACAGCAGTAGAAAAGGAAACCTCGGCCATACCGGCGACCCTTCTTGCAGCGCAGGCCGAACAGGACTCAACCGACCTCCAGCAGAGATATGGCCCCCTCATAGTAGAGGGACCGCTTTCCTTTGACCTGGCAACCGTTCCTGAAGTAGCCGCGGAAAAGCACTACCACGGGAAAATCATGGGAGACGCCAATTGCCTGGTCGCCACCGAGATAAACACTGCCAACGTCATCTATAAAATGCTTTCCAAAACCATGGGCAGCCTCGGATTGGTCATAGAAATAGGTGGAATAATCACCGCAGGCCCCGGGACAAGCCCTATAGTCCTCACTTCTCGTGGAGATACGGCCCAGACAAAATTCAACTCGATACTTCTGGCCATGGCATATCTCGCAAAAATTAGAGATTTGGATATTTAATGACCATTGTCATCAAATGAGAGAGTTCGAACCACACTTTGTGACAAAATAAAAATTTAGGCGTTCTTTTTCAAAATATTGACTATGAAAAAATAATCTTATATTGTGAATGTTTGCGTTAAGCTAATTACCGCGCGTAAAATCGCTGGAGGATGAATAAATGCAGTGCTCGACCGTCAGAAAAGGATCGGAATGCGCCTTTATGGGCAACAAAGGATGCAATTTCAATGGTGGAAAATGTTTACCGGTAATAGACAAATGCGAGAGATGTTCCAGGACAGTTACCCTGGAAGAAGGCATTTTCTGCAGTGTTGCTCCCAATCCAGCGGCCAAATGGTCCAGGGGCGCCTGTAACTTCGCAACTCACCTTGAGAAAAAGGCGGCCGAAGAGCAACTGAAGATTAACCCCTTGAAGGCTTCCAAGCGCGCTGCAGCATCCAAGAAATAGGATTCACACCGTTATTGTCCGGAGGACTACATGCCCCCGGACAATGGCGTCCCCATCTTTCTCATAAAACTACGTTCTGTACTGTTAATAAAAACTTTTTTCCAAAACCTGTTTGAGAAATTACAATCAACCTGGGGAGTTTGATCCGTGACGGTCATATTTTGGTCGGAGCGAAAAAACTTGGCCATGGGTAACATTCGGAAATAAGCTCCCGGAAAGATTAGCCGATGGATTTTGCTTTTTTGAGTGGACTTGGCATAGACATTGATTTCCTGGGGCGACTGCTGAGCATCATTGTCATAGATCTGATCCTTGCGGGTGATAATGCGGTAATAATAGCGATGGCAGTCAGATCTCTTCCACGTGAGCAGCGTCGCAAGGGAATAATGCTGGGTTCAGGCGCTGCTGTCCTGTTGCGTGTAGTGGTTACTTTTTTCGTTTCCCAGATGCTCCAGATAAGTTTTCTGAAGTTGATTGGCGGAG
>CAZGVM010000156.1:0-7590 GCA_964528855.1 uncultured Desulfomonile sp.
GCGCAATGATAGGTTTCGGACTTGTCAGTGGGGGCGCCGATGCAGTTAACTGGTCGCAGGTCATCTATATTGTTATTTCATGGCTCTTGTCTCCAGGACTAAGCGCCGCCTGTTCGTTTCTTATTTTCAGATTTATTGACAGGACAGTGTTGTCCAAGATGGACACGGTTCATGGCGCATTGAAAACTACTCCAGTGCTGATTGCGGCCACAATATGCATAATGACCCTCTCTCTTTTTCTGGACACTCCCCTAAGCCGGAAACTTGGATTTGGAACTGCCCAGTCATTTTTAGCCTCCCTAGCGGTAGGTATAACCACTTACTTTGTCTGCGTTGTCTGGATACGTAAACTTTTTGCGCGTTATGAAGCGGGGGTGGCTGAGGACATATTCAGATACCTTCAGGTCATGACTTCATGCTATGTGGCTTTTGGAAATGGCGCTAACGATGTGGCCAATGCGATGGGACCATTGGCCGGTATCTATTTCATTTATTCTACAGGATCGGTGGCTGAATCATCCCCAGTGCCTGTATGGATGCTGGCTTTTGGCGGATTCATGATATGCGTGGGAATTTGCACGTGGGGCTACAGGGTTATAGAAACAGTAGGGTCAAAAATAACCGAATTGACCTGCATCAGGGGTTTTGTGGTCGAGTTTTCCGCAGCCACGTTGATATTGGTCGCTTCTATGATGGGTCTGCCGGTTTCTACCACACACGCCGCCATTGGAGCGTATGTTGGAGTGGGTCTGGCCAGAGGATTACAAGCGCTCGATGTCGGGGTCATCTGGAAGATCATGTTGTACTGGATTATCACAGTGCCCGTAGCAGCGGTCACCTGTGCCATAATATATTCTATATTATCAGCAATTTACTAATTAGGCAGGTGATTCATGAGAAACCCTCTATTGAACATGATCAAGCGTTCTCCTTTTGAAAATACCTTGAAGCATTCTTTGAAGGTTGCGATGTGCGGTCCAGTCTTTGTCAAGGCTGTGGAGGCATATTTTAATGGAGAAGCGGATCAGTTTGAACTCCTGAAGGAAGAGATTCGTGATATCGAGGCTGATGCAGATAAAATCAAACGGAATGTTCGGTCTCATTTGCCTCCGTCCATATTGATGCCCGTTGAAAAGTCCGTTTTTTTCAGTTTCCTGAGAGAGGCGGACAAAGTTGTTGACTGCATCAAGAACACCTTGTACTGGATGTCGTATTACAAATTGTCGATTCCTGAAGATATCCAGAAGGATTACAAAGTGTTGGTCAGGGAAGTAGGGGATTATCTGGGATTCTTGCCTGAGATGGTGCTCAGGGCGCACACATTCTTTCAGACACGAATGGAGTCGGATAGACAGGCCGTGAAGGACGTAATTGGTGAAATAAGGTTCCGTGAGAAAGAATCGGACGATCTTGAAAAGACCATGTACATCAGACTATGCGCTGAGGAGGATATGGATCCAAAGACTTTCTTTCTGATGGTTCGCCTCGTCGAAACCACCGGAAATATTGCTGATCACCTTGAAAATAGCGGCGACATGATAAGAATCATGATAGCTCGGTAAGCCAAACCCAAAGTCGGTTTAGAACATTTTGACTACTATGTCGCTGATGATGTTGGCCGCCTCATCCACACGGTCTGCGCTTCGGTTGAAGTGCCTGTAGATCTCTCGGTACGCGAACATCAGGCGAGGCTCGTCTCCTACGAACAATTCCTTCAGAGCGGTCAGGAAAGTGTCGTTCATCTTGTTCTCCACTCTTTTTGCCCTGACAGCATACTCAACAGCCACATTAGGGTTCTTTTTCAGGTGTTTGATGGCGTTAACGAGGTTTTCCGCCCCTTTGTGAAGTAATTCCGCCATCTTGATTAGGAACGGATTAGCTGTCACCTCAAATGTTTCCATCTCCTTGACGGTGTTCTGAGCATGATCGATCACGTCATCTATCGCTCTGGAGAGAGAGAAGATGTCTTCTCTATCCATGGGAGTCAAAAAAGTCTGGTTCAGTTCGTCTATCAGTATCCGGCGAATATCGTCAGCTTCCTGCTCAAGCTTTTTTATATCTTCAGGATTTCCTGTCCCTGAGAGAAAGTCCACGAGAGCTTTGCATCCCGCCAGAGTTTTCTCCGCTTGAGCCTGGAGTAGTTCATAGAAATCAACGTCTCTTTTGTGTCCAAATATTTTCCAGAAGGCCATGGGCATTCCCCTATCATACAAGCAAGATGATTTTATTCATCAGCCAGCAAAGGCCTGATCCTACTAATGCGCTGACCGGAAAGGTCAAAAACCACGCGTAGGCGATGTTGGCCGCAGCCGACCACCTGACCCCGCTCAACCTACGGGACGCTCCTACTCCCATGACGGACGAAGCGATTATCTGAGTTGTGCTTACTGGGAAGCCAAAAACCGAAGCCGAAAGTATGACTCCAGTTGAAGCTAGCTGCGAGGCAAATGAGTGAACGGGTTCCATGCGGCAAATACCGAATCCCACCGTTTTCACAATTCTCCAGCCACCGAAAGCCAAGCCGGAAGAGATTGCCGCAGCGCATCCGATGATTGCCCAGAAAGGTAAAGGGAGGGCTCCATGCATCTCACCGAGTCCCGCAGCCAGCGCTATCGATATGAGTCCCATGGATTTTTGGGCGTCATTTGAGCCATGTGTGGCGGCAAGGAAAATTACTGTCGGTTTTTGAAGGGAAGCGAACAACCTGCCTACTCCCCTGTGAGCAGACCTGAACGACGCCCTGATTGCGCAGAATATGACATAACCGAGTATTATCCCGATTAGCGGAGATGTTAACATCGGGAGAACCACCGTCATGAGGACTTTCTCCATAGAAACCGAATCCTGTCCCATGGATACAATACCTGCACCCACCATTCCACCAAGCAATGCATGTGAGCCACTGGACGGGACTCCCAGATACCAGGTAGGCAACTTCCAGATGATGGCGGCGGTGACTGCAGACCCCAGGAGTATGTAAAGAGCAATTACCGGCATACTCTCCAGCATCTCCGGTTTGAGAATATTACTGGACATGGTGACGGCGACAGCAGTCCCCAGCATCAATGGGCCCAGAAATTCACCGACACATGCCAGGGCTAGCGCCCTCATCGGACGAATGGACCTCGAACATATTATCGATGCAATGACATTTCCACCGTCGTGAAACCCGTTCACGAAGGCAAACAGAAATATCAATGAAATACATATATAAAATGCAGTTTGTTCCAACATTGCCTATCTAAAAAAACACCGCCCGTACGAGCAAATCCGACAGGCGCTGGTAATATGCATTTGTTAAAGAAAGTAATCAGTGATGTTTGACCCGTTGGAGCTTTTATAGGTGCACAAAATGTGCCTCAAGGAAATAAAATTGGGGAAATATCAAAATTAATGCGGATTGCCTAGCCTCATGGACAAGACTTTTCGCTGTCTCACTCCGTTGATTCTCCCTGCACGGCTCTACAAGTCCACACTTAATCGCAAATGTTGCAAAATTAATCAAGTAATTAGTACGTTTACAGCGAAAGGATTCCACCTCAGTAAACGGTCTAAGCCTCTGGATAAAGATCAAAAAAGGGTGGTATTTTTTACACGATGTCAATCTTGTTTACACCATTCAGGGCTAGATGCCGCCTTAGTCTTTACTATCAGGATTTCAGAGGCTGGAGGGGAAGAATGATTTGAGCCTTTTCTCAGGAGCCCTCAATTTAACTTAGTTCTTGACACATAACTTTAAAGAAATATAATTACTTTGGTTCATAAAAAATTCGTGTGGAGATTTCAATGGATTCTGAAAAGCCTGTTGCTCTTCTCGAAGAAAAGCTCATGAGGCTTATTGAGCAGAACGATCAGATTAGAAGAGAGCAGGAAAGGTTCGGTCGAGAGCTTGAAAAAAGGGACAAACGTATAGGTGAATTGGACCGGACTCTAAAAAAAGTGCAACGTGATCACAAGGCAGCTAAAGGTAAATTAGACAAAATAATCGAAAAATTGGAGGCTTTTACCTGATAGACAACCGTGGGAGTGTGTCGGCCCATACCGTCGATGACCCCCGTGAACATTCTGAAGCGGTCACTTTTACACTGTTCGGCCACGAGTATGATATTGGAGGCATTGACACCGGGAAGTAGTCGGTAGCCTTGCTTGCAATTGATCTCAGCGGCCAACGATTGAGAAAACAGACCAAAACTTTATCCAAATTGATTTGCGCATCTTCACTCTCTCGAACTCACATGACTGGTCACTTTTAGAGCGCCAGGTCAAAGAATGCGAGAGTTGGAAAATGGAAGACTAAACCGATAGACTCTTAAAGGCTGACGACCCCGAAGAGAAGAACGATTAATCTTCCCCTGCGCGGTGCGTGTGTGGCAACAATTTTTTGAGCCAACACTCAAAAAATGGGATCCGATCCCGGTTATGGTGAGCAAGCCCGCCTTGAAGCGGGAAGCCTTAAATGACCGTCAGGAGCCCACCTGGGAAACCAGGTTCAAAGGTTGTTCTACCACGGCCGACAGCGGGGGAGTTATTACGTTTGGGTCGTGTTTTAACCTGCCCGACAAACCGGGATAAGCGATTAAGCCTCTGGATGGCCGTTCAGGGAACGTATATATAAGTTTTTGCCATAAGTTTTTAACTTATTGTTCATGCCCTTGACCGATTTTCTGATGTCTCTCCTGTGGGTTTTCTACGCCTAACTATCCCGTGCAATACATAGGACGGAGGGGGTTGTGGGAACCATTCCCGTATTTATCTACGCCCTTGTCGCCTTGATAGCAGGACTTGCTGCAGGTCATTTCGCAGCTCGTTATCTGGACAAAAGGCGAATGGAATCAGCAACCAGCGACGCTAATGAAATCGTTAAGAACGCTCATAAAGAAGCGGAGACGATAAAGAAAGAGGCGTTGCTTCAGGCTAAGGATCAGTTATTTCAGGCCAGAACTGACCTTGAGAATGAAATAAAAGAACGACGAAACGAGTTGTCGATAAGAGAGGCGCGCCTTCTGAAAAAGGATGAAAATCTTGAGCGCAAATCCAGTCAACTCGAGAGCAAAGAAAATGCGCTTATAAAACACGAGCGTGAGATTGAAGCGGGTCACAAGCGAGTCAAGGACAAAGAGAGGGAAGCTGACAGTCTCGTCAAGAAGCAGCAGGAGAAGCTGGAGTTTGTTGCCGGTTTATCGGGGGTTGAAGCCAGAGAGATGATTCTGAAAAGAGTAGAGGACGAGACTCGTATCGAATGTGGTCGGGTGCTCCGTCAAATTGAAGAAGAGACCCACTCTCAGGCGGACAAGAGAGCCAAGGAAATAATTTCCACGGCCATTGGGAGATACGCTGCTGATTACATAGCGGAACGAACGGTTTCAGTCGTTAATTTGCCCAACGAAGAGATGAAGGGCCGCATCATCGGTCGTGAAGGGAGAAACATCAGGGCCATTGAAGCCGCAACCGGCATAGACCTGATAATTGACGACACTCCTGAAGCTGTAATCCTTTCCGGATATAATTCCGTTCGTCGGGAGGTGGCCAGGCTGTCTTTGGAGAGACTTGTCAATGACGGCCGCATTCATCCGGCACGGATAGAAGAGATTGTAAAAAAAGTTACCCAGGAAATGGAAGAGGCCATTGTAGAAGCCGGAGAACAGGCCAGTTTTGATGTAGGTGTTCATGGAATCAACCCCGAACTCATGAAGCTCCTTGGGAAACTCAAGTACCGGACATCCTATGCCCAGAATGTTTATCAACATTCCATTGAAGTAGCTTTTCTGTGCGGCATAATGGCTGCTGAACTTGGTTTGAACCAGAAGAAGGCCAAACGCGCCGGTCTGCTTCATGATATCGGTAAAGCCATCGATCATGAAGTCGAGGGAGCCCATGCAATGATAGGCGCCGATATAGCCAGACGTTATGGCGAGGCTCCTCTGATAGTCAATGCCATAGCTTCCCACCACGGTGACGAGGATCCCACCAGTCCAATAGCGGTGCTTGTCCAGGCAGCTGACACTTTATCCGCTGCACGCCCTGGGTCCAGACGCGAGATGCTCGAGAATTACGTCAAACGACTGGAAGACCTCGAAAGAATAGCGGATTCATTCAAGGGAGTCGGGAAATCGTTTGCTATCCAGGCCGGTCGCGAAATCAGGATAATAGTTGAGAACGCAAACATCAAAGATGAAGGGCTGACAATGCTTGCCCGAGACATTAGAAAGAAGATTGAAAAAGAGCTGTCCTACCCCGGACAAATCAAGATAGTCGTTATCAGGGAGGCACGAGCCATTGATTTTGCGCGCTAGTGTGTCTAGTTTTAACGAATAGCCGGCTTTTGTAATCGGAAGCTCACGAATTTTGGCGAGCCCGCGACAAGCCTGAGCGCCCCTGTTCGCTGACCGACTTGAAATCAACTCTGGGGGGATCCTCTGGAGAAATTTATGGCTGAATCAGAACGTTCGCCTACCAATGAAGAAATCATGCGACTATCCTTATTCCCTGAAATGCTTGGGGGATTATCTCACGAATTGGCGCAACCTTTAAATGCGATCACACTGGCTTGCGAGGCCATGCGCCTGAAAATGGGGCGGACCGATTTGTCCGAAACCGAGAAAGACTTTTTAGACATCAGATTGAAAGGCGTGAAAAATCAGGTCACCAGGGCTGTGTCTCTGCTGGAGCAATTCCGTTTTCTTTTCAATGAACAGACGCAACAGGATGGACCGGCTGATATTTTCAAATCACTGGATCGGGTTTTAGAACTTGTTGGGCAGCAACTGTCGGCTCGTGGGATCAATCTCACGATCGAGAAACATGTTGGCGCTGTTTACAGTAAATGGCCTCCTCGATTGGTGGAGATGGCGCTGGCTCACTGCCTGGTTTTTGTTCGTAACCGGATAGATTTTACCAAGAAGCTGACTGATGACTCTACCAGAAACCTCATGTGCAATTTGTCCATAGAAGTCCGATCTCTAGACTCAGGCGCCCAGGTAGATTTCAGATTCAATGAACAGGGCGACACCAATCAGGGTGACTCCTCAATCGAAACCATGAATTCTTTTGCTTTTCGGGCGGCCACGGACACTATCGCCGAGCAGGGCGGAAATCTCATCCTCGAAAACGGTCTTCTCAGACTCTTGCTTCCTTAGCCGTAAAAGAAAAACCGAAAACCTTTCACAGCGTGAAATCGGAATTTCAGGCAGACCTCTTAAGGATTGACAAGACTAAAAGTTGTGATATTATCTACAATTAGAAACAGATGGCACTGTAATCACTGGTAAAATGTTATGGGAGTAGAGTCGGTGAATTTTATTGAATCCCCATTTCTCCATTGTCATCGCAACTCCGCTAAAAAATCAGCCTTTTTTACCGCCTTATCCATGACATTTATCTTGTTCAGTCTCTCCGGCTGTAGTTCCAGGAACGGATTGATGAAAACTGAAGTCGGCAATGGTCAATCAGTTACCAACGCTTTCTCCCGTGCCTTGGCCTTTGGGGCCGACCTCGGCGCCAATACCTGCGATGCCCACTTGCACCTGTACGACTTCACCCACGGCAGCGACGGCATCCGGGAACTGGTCAAGGCCATGGACTCGGCCGGAG
>CAZGVM010000156.1:7600-7808 GCA_964528855.1 uncultured Desulfomonile sp.
CAGACTTAGACCTGCTCGCGTTAAAGCCGGAAATTATCCTGATGTGCCACTGGAAGAGGCCGATCCCAGAGTGCAAAAGTTTGTCAGGGAATACGCTTACGAAAGGCGCGAATCCACCAGAAACTACCTGACTCAAGCGGAACCTTATCTTCCGATGGTCAAAAAAGTGATCAGTGATAATGGTTTACCGACTGAGCTGTCATATCTG
>CAZGVM010000157.1:0-7803 GCA_964528855.1 uncultured Desulfomonile sp.
CAAGCGATACGCCTTTGGTGAAAAACAGACCTAAATGCCTCTTCATTTCGCTATATCCCGGGCGATGCTCAAGTATTTTGCGGCCACGTCCGAGAGCTTAGGGACCACAATGTGATTCTGGAACATTTCATAATTCTCAAAGAGCCTGTCGAGTTGCGGCAGTATTTCCTCGTTGGAAGTGAAAGGCAACCCGCCGGACCCCACCAGCTCTGGATGCCCGCCGTCGTTAAGGAACAGCGTAGGAAGGCCGCACGATAAAGCCTCGATGACTGCGTTTGAACATGGGTCGTTCTGGCTGGCGGTGATGTAAATATCATGCTGCCTCAGCAAATCGGCGAGGTCTTCCGAAGGCACAGGCTCTAGCCTGCGAATCCGGCTGAATTCCTCGGATGCGTTTCCGACAAAAGTGTATTCGAAACGGTTCCAATCGAGATTATCCTCAATCCACCCGTATACCGGACCACCCTTCCTGGGATTGTTGGACCAACTCGATGATATAAGCCTTATTTTACGGTCCTTACTAAATTTCACACGCCCGTGTCTATGAAATATGTCTGAATCCACTGCGTTGATTATGATGGAAGGACTCACCGGGCGGTAATTCAACCTGACTATGTTTTTGTAAACCCAATTCGATTGCAGGACCGTAGCCCCGGCGAATTTTTCGTTAAGTTCGTAACATAAAATGTCTTTTTCAAGGTCAAAGCCCCGAATCATGTGTATCGGACCATCGATCCTGTGGACCACGTTCAGGCGATGCTTCCTGCTGAATTCCAGAAACCTGTCCACATCGAAGTGGATTGAATTGAGAATGTAAGCGTCTATCTCTTCAGTTAGCTCATTCTCACGCACATCAACCCCAAGTTCGGTCAACCCTTTTCTCAGAGCCATCATGAACTGGTTACCGCCTCCGTAGGGCGGCTCGAAAAAGCTGTGCCACAAACCGACAGTGAAAGGTCTTTCATGCCTCACAATTCTGGTTGAAGTCTCATGAGCGGACTTGTTGCCCAGAACCTTGGACCTGAGTTGGGACATATTTTTGGCGCCACCTGAAGCCAGGTCAGCGTATAGCTGCCGAAAAAGGGGTCTGGCGGATTCCGGGTTATTGTTTGCAACCGCTCTCTGAAAGCAGTCTTCCAGTGTGTCATTCAGATATGATTCTCTAATATCGGATTCGATCATATCCACAGCAATATCCGGAGCCGAAAAGATAGCTTTATCCGGCAAATTGTCCCTGGCCAGACCAACGTCCGAACTGATCAATTTGGTCTTTGACCCGCACGCTTCGAGAATGGAATGAGGGCCGCCTTCGGACCTGCTCGGCACAACGTACAGGTCGATGATGTTGTAAAGAGCGTTGAGCGTCCTTCTCGGCAATGAATTAACGCTCAGGTCATCGCCGTCAATGACTTCTCCGACGAAGGTAAACGGTATACCATGCTCGGCCAGTTTCCTGCGAAGCCAGTGCCGTCTCGGACCTGCAAGCACAACGTGGAAATCAAGGTTCCGTCTCTTTAGACCACGAAATATCTCAAGCAGGATGTCCGGCCCTTTTACGAGTTTTGGCGAAAACAGGTCCCCACCCTCGGTGTCTCGCTGGAAATTACCGATTAGGTAAGTGTTGGACGGAATGTTGAACCTTTTCCTGAGTTCATTCATTTCCGGATCATTGTTCTCAAGCGGTCTGAATATCTCCGTATCTACAAGGTAAGGTATCAGGAAATTTTCAACGGCGATGCTTTTGAGCTGAGCGGCGGCCTGATTTGTCCTTGTAATCCATACTTCCACACGATCCATCACGTGGCGATGAGCCGGCAAGGCCAGGTATCTGAAGGGTTCTGCCGGCAGGTGGCAAACAATCGTCTTCCCGGAAAGAAGCGATTTGTCTATCATGTTGAGACCTTCCCACCAGACACAGTGAATAACATCGCATTCTTCCAGACCGACAAAATCGACTATGCCCTCGAGGGATTTGCGAGCCAGCTTGAGATCTTCATCAATTGCCCAGTTCACCCCGTCGCCGCCCGTTAAATGTACCTTCATTTTATTCATTATCCTGTTCACTTCTTTATCGCCTTTATTCCAAATCCGGTGGTAATGTTGGGAGTCTTTGTCCCAATTCCGGCCATCGACCTGGTGTCCATATCCAGCGCTTTTATCTTGAGCATTCCCATGATCCTGCCGATAATTGAGATTGAAATTCTCCGTTCAGACCCCCAGTGCGCTATACGCCAGTATATCACCGATCGGAGCATGTCATAAACAACGCTGTAAAAGGCCCCTTGAGCCTCAATTTCGATACTCGTGAAACCCGCCTCATCCAGCAAACGTGTCCAGAAACTGTCCGTGTAACGGCCAAAGTCGTAAGGGTCTCCATGTATCCCCACCATGAACGGAACGCATATCATAACTCCGCCACCCGGTTTAAGCGTCCTGCCGACTTCCAGAACCACTTTGCGAGGATCATAAACGTGCTCCAGCAATTCCGAACATATAACGGAATCAAAAGTCTCCGATTTGAAAGGCAGACAGGTGGCGTCATTGACTACATCCGGAGATTTCGCATCGCTCAGGTTGGCGTAAATCACAGCGCCTTCATAGCAATCAATGTCAAAAAAGCCCCTCTTAGATTTTTTGTTTCCCCCGAGGTCAAGGATCAGTTCAGGACAGGCATTCTCCGCGTCGAAAGCGTCCCTGTGAAATTTGTCCACATAGTAACGCCGGAGGGTATACGATATGTCCTTGACCTGTTCAGGCTGCATTGAATATTTGTGGCAGTGGAGTTGGGGGTGATTCATGATCGGTAAGGTTTGGGATTTTTGGGACAAAAGAATATCGATCAACCCTCATTGTCGAGGATCGCCCTGGTTGCGCTCAACCACTCTTCGAGACTGGTTCCCCGGTTATGATTGCCCGAGGATCTTCTCACACCTCTGCCGAGGTGTATGAATATCACTTCATTATCGTCATCAAATGATCTGTCCACATGGAGATCATGGAGCGCAGAATCCGTCGGTATTAATTTCTCAAGTTCGGGGTTCCAGAAAGTGTTCCTGCATGCAAACACGTCGTAACCCTCCTGCCTCATTCTGACTGTGACATCATCTCCCACGTCGTAATCAGGTAGATGCGGGAAAAAGTTCAAATCCAGTTTTCTGAAGAGCTGAAAATCAACCATGTATCCCAGGACATGTAAAACTCCGTCTTTAGTCCGGGTGTGGTCCATACGAACACCGCTGGCCGCCGTTCTTTCGTTGAGCCTTGATTTCAGATATGACAACCATCCTTTTTTCGTGGGCATTGTGTCCATGTGCATGGTCATGATGTATCTGGATGTGGAATCTATGAGAAAAGCGCCTATTTCCAGCCCTATTGCATTTGCGTAACTGCCGTAGTGGAACTGTTCCTGCTTCTCCTGGCCGCTCTGGATATTTTCCCTTATTTCGGGCGGTCTCGGCTCTGTCCTGTTGAGAACCAGGTTAACGGACGGGATTCCCTTTACACGTCCCAACCATTCTTCAGGCGAGTTGTTATCTATAACCCAAAGTTCATGAGCCTCCGGGGTGAACTTCTGAATCCCCGCAACGCACGTTTTCAGCAACTCGAAAGCATTGGCATTGGTTATGTGGGAGATGACCAGGAGTCGAACGGCTTCATCAGGCTGGATGACGTCCCTTTTCCATTCCAGTTCGTATTTCTGGCCGTCTATTGTCAACTGACCGTAATTAACACCTGTTACCTCGAATGAACGAAAAGAATACATCCGTTTATTCCTTCCGCCCTGTGATCAGGATACTGTCACACCAGTCTATCCTGAATTCCTGGCACACGGTTTCAATGATCCACTTTTTGAACGGATCGTCAGTCTGAGCATACTTGTTGTAACGCCTCAGTTTCAGAATTTGGAAACCGGCGCTTCTAAGCAGGCTATACAGGTCATTTGAGGGCCATGGAGTTATGTGGGTACAGTCCCTTTGCCGCACAGGGTGAGCGGCGTTGGGCACGGAGGCGAAAAAAAAGCCGCCCGGCGTGAGCTTCAGGAAAATATTGTGGACGCATTCAAAGGCTTCATCGACGCCCATGTGTTCTATCACCTGGTTGGCCACCACAATATCGAAAACGGTTTTCCCCGGTATTTCATCGAATGAGCGGTAGTCAAACACGCCGTCAGGATCCGTATCGAGACAACTGTATGCCACACCCGCTTTTTCAACCAATGCTTTCAGAGGCTTGTGCGCCCCTGCCCCGACATCGAGCAGCCTGGACCTGCCTTCGAGGATTTCATTCAATTCCTGCTCATAGGATGCCACCGGGATTTCAAGGATGGAACCGAAGCGACTGTGACATTCGCTTCGCCATTTCATGAGCCTGCCCCAGAATTGCCTGTTCCTGTCAATCATTACGACACCTGTTTGATGGTTGGTTTAGCGTTGGGCTCTTCACCCTCGAGCACTTGTGTCAGACACCATTCGCAAGTTCCAGCCACTATTCCACGGGCTCTTTTTGGGCCTACCACGGCAAAACTGACTATTCCCGCAATGCGTTCAAGCGTCTCGAAGGATGTGGCGTCCCGTGTGGCAAAATGAGCCTCGTAAGCTCCATTCGCCAGACGATTCTCAGGATACCATATCTTGAGGATATACCTGTTTGGCTCACCTGAAGCCTCAAGACCGTCTTCTTCCGATATGTTCCATTTACAGAGAATACCGGCGGCATTGAGAAGCCCCATTGAAAACATGGGCTTCTTCAATTCCCGGTTCAGGTGCAAATCCACCTCTATCCCGAAAGGCTCACCGGAAACAACCTCTTTGATCGTTTCACCGTTTCCACTGAAAAGACGGGCGCTATATATGTAGACGTCCTCACTGGATATCCGGTTCTTGACACGATGTTCAAGGCGCTGCTGCTCTGACCTGAAAACCAGCTTTTCATAAGCATTTATGGCCTCAAGCGATGTGCCATCCGACAGCAGTTGACCCTGCTCCAGCAAAATGCCCCTCTTGGCTACGAATTGAAGTGTTTCAAGGCTGTGGCTGACCAACAGTATGGTTGCGCCGCTTTCCCTCATCTCTTTTATTCGCGCCAGGCTTTTGTTCTGAAATTTGAGATCGCCAACGGCAAAAGTTTCATCAATGAGCACAACATCGCTTCGAATGTTCACCGCCACACCAAATCCGAGACGCCCGAGCATACCGCTGGAATACATCCTTACCGGCTGGTCAAACCAGTTCCCAAGCTCACAGAAATCCTCGATATCGGGCAGCTTTTCGTCAATCTCCTCCTTGGCGAGTCCCATGACTGCGCCAAGCAGTTTTACATTCTCTCTGCCCGTCAATTCCATGTGCAAGCCGGCGTTCAACTCTATCATCGGGAATATTCTGCCGAATATTTCAACTCTCCCGTGCGTCGGCGCTGTCACTCCGGCCAGAACTTTCAACAGGGTACTTTTACCTGCGCCATTTCGACCGACAATTCCGAGAGTCTCCCCGCGACGGACTTCCAGGTTTATATCTCTGAGGGCCCAGGTCTCCGTGAGGAAATCACTTTCGTAACCAAACGTCCGTCGGGCTAGCGCCAAGCCCTTGCGAATCACTTCCGGCACAGGAAGACCGTACCTTTTCCATAAACCTGTTATTCTTATAGTTACATCTGACATGATTTATTTTTTTACAAAACTTTCCTAAAACTCGTAAGTAAAATATCCCTGGCTGGCCCTTGGAAATACAGTCCTCAAAGCTTCCTGCGACCATTCCCGAGGGATCTGCGTTTCAAGCCGGAAGAGCCCTGTTCATGCCTGTATGAAAACAGGGGTTAGAGCACATCGGCAAAGTATCCGGACAGCTTTCTGAACATCGGCCACGATATCCCCAGCAGGACCATTGTCACAATTGCAGACATTGCCAACGGCTCAAAGGCAGGGGCCTGAGCCAAAAGCAATACCGATCTGAAACTCTCCACGATACCCACCATCGGATTGAGCATGTATACAAACTGCCATTTTTCAGGGACTGAACTCAGTGGGTAAATGACCGGCGTTATGAATAGCCACGCCTGAGTCAGGAACGGTGTTGCAAGTATGAAATCCTTCCTGAAAGTTCCCAGTCCGGCAATGAAAATGCCTACAGCAAAAGCTGTGAGGCTCATTATAAGGATGAGCAGCGGCAGCCATAAAATTGCCGGGCCTATAGACACCTTGAAGTAGATCATGAGCAACGCCATGACAACGCTGGACATGACGAAGTCAAACAGGGTAGCGGTTACGGCAGCCAGAGGAAATACTTCACGAGGTAGGGCTATTTTCTTTATGATCTCTGCGTTTGCCGTGATGCTTGGCCCGCAGGCCGCCACAGAGTTGGTAAAAAAAGTCCACGGCAACAGGCCGGAATAGCTGAACAGCACATAAGGGATGCCATCGCTGGGAATATTGACAAATCCTCTCAGCATGTTGAACAGGAGCATGAGAATCAAAGGCTGAAGAAAGGCCCACCACATGCCCAGAGATGACCTTCTGTAACGACTTGTTACGTCCCGAACGACCAGAGCCCGCAGAACGGTTACGAATTGCGACCATTTCTGGTTTCCAGGAGATACGTTGACGTACGAACTTTTGATGAATGGAGCGGTTCCTGACAAATCTGTTTCTCCCGATCGGGATCTTCCAAAAAAATTGGGACTCGACTTCACCCAGACGCGAGCCCCGTTGAATTTCTAGATTGGACAACGAGTATTAATAAAGTTTCCTACCTCAGAAACAATTCAGTCGGTAGAATATATCAGTCGATGCGAGACTTAAAAACTTTTAAATTTCCTTCTCAATTTCAGCGGCTTCTTCAGCCTCTTTCCTCAGACGTCTCTTCTCCAGAATGGCCAGAATCTGGATTCCGATTTCATAAAAAATCAGCATGGGAACGGCCATGAGCACCTGGTTCACCACATCGGGCGTTGGCGTAAGAATGGCTGCTATGATGAACGCGATCACCACAAAGTAACGACGGCCCTTTTTGAGAAACGCGCTGTCCACTACTCCCAGCAGGCCGAGAAACACTATAAGGACCGGTGTCTCGAATACTGCCCCAAACGCCAGCATCAGCAGCGCCACAAGAGATACGTATTCCTTTATGGCGATCATCGGTTTTAGCACCGTTGTTTCATAACCGAGGAAAAAGGAAAACGCCGCCGGAAAAACCACGAAATAGGCAAAGGCTGCTCCGGAATAGAAAAGCAGCGTAGCTATGACAATGGCAGGAAACGCCAACTTGCGTTCATGTTCAAGCAATCCCGGCTTTATGAACAACCATAACTGGTAGAGCACATAAGGAAAAGCCAGAAACATACCTACGACAAAGGCTACTTTCAGATGGATGAAAAATGGGTCCGGCAGCCCGGTAAATACAAGTGAAGAATCCTTTGGCAACAGCTTGAGAATTGGATCGGCTATTATTGAGTAAAGTTTTTCCTTGAAAAACACGCAAATAATGAACCCGATCATTATCGCTATGACGGCCCTGATCAGCCTTGTGCGTAACTCTTCAAGGTGATCAAAGAACGACATCCGGGATTCTTCGACTGTTTCGTGACTCTCTGGTTCCATCTATATCCTCAAAAGTTTGCCTATTCATGTCTCCCGTAACGCGCCCTGACGCCAAAAACCTCATCTTGGGTCACAGTCGAAAAACGTCCGGAATAAAAACCACACGCGAGTGGGGCTACTGCGACATCATCCCATTAATGATCATGAGCGCTTCAGCGCGGTAACAGGGTATAATAAAACGATGCCCATAAAAAGGCAAGTTTCTGAAATCA
>CAZGVM010000158.1:0-837 GCA_964528855.1 uncultured Desulfomonile sp.
ATTCATCTGATTTCTGCAGATCCTCAGGATGGGTAAAATTCAGCCAGGTATTGATATCTATTGGCGCCAACTCCTCCAAAGTGTAGCCAACAATCTGCGCCCAACGTTCATTAAAAGTCGTTTGGCCGGTCTGAACTCTCCAATCCCACAGGCCGAGCCCAGAGCCCTGAATTGCAAGAGCCAACTGTTCCTGGCTCTCTCGAAGCCGTTTCTCTGTCCCCTTGAGCCTCAACATGGATTCAATGCGAGCAAGAAGTTCGCGATTTGATACAGGTCGAGCAACATAACCATCGGCCCCAATTTCTAATCCCAAGGCCTGATATTCCACTTCTGTTTTTATACCCGAAATCATTAAGACATATGTCTCCGCTGAATTGACATCCGCTTTGATACGCTGGCAGACCTCGTAACCGTTTATATCCGGAAGCATTACATCAAGCAGCGCCAAATCCGGCTTAAATTCCTTCGCTAAACGCAAAGCGTCCATGCCTGTCGCCGCTTCAATAATTTCATAGCCTACGTTATTCAGGATTCTACTTGTGCTGTGTAGTATAGTAGGGTTGTCATCCACAACTAGTATGCGGGTCTTTTCGTTCATCTCCATCATCTCCGCGTTACAGGAAGACAGCGATGGTTCTATCGTCCTATAAACCTGAAACTGACTTTTAAGTGAAAGCGTACTCTTCATGCTGCTCTAACTGAGCTTTGGGTAGGGTACTCCAGTAGACCTCATCCGGGGTCCTTGAGTCAAGCCCCTGATGTCTTCTTTCCTGGTTGTAGAACTCCAGGTAGGCCTTCACCTCTATTGCATCATATCCCCTGAACTTAATCTGAAAG
>CAZGVM010000158.1:847-1139 GCA_964528855.1 uncultured Desulfomonile sp.
GCCTTCAACTCTTGTTGGAAGTGGCTGTCAGAACGGCTGGCGATTGACCCTGAAGCAAAGGTTATTATATCCAGCGGCTTTTCTGAGTCTGGACATCTCAAGGGAAAGAACAGCGGAGCAAAGGGATTTATCCAGAAGCCATACGACATGGCTGAATTCCTCGAAACAATTCGCAGTGTTCTGGATCAGATTTCATAGCGGGATTCTCGTCTTTACAGTTAACAACCTATCTTACAAAATCTGTGTTGTCAGCTAGGAGCATAGATTAGGTTCGGCAGAATAAGCGATTTAC
>CAZGVM010000158.1:1149-7729 GCA_964528855.1 uncultured Desulfomonile sp.
TCCTGGAAAAAGCTTCCAACGACTTCAAGGATTGATTGATATTGCTCAGATCATTTTGACAAATCTTTATAAACCTCGGCATGCAGTTTGATCATGTGAGCTATCCCAAACCTCTCCACTGCCTTTTCCCTTGCCTTTAGGGAGAATTTGTTCAGCTCGGGGGGATCCATCGACAAAAAAAGTTCCATGGCTCTGGATATCTGATCTGTATTCCCGGGTTCCACGAGAATTCCATCCACATTGTCGGAGATATTCTCGACCAGACCAGAATATGAGGATGAGATCAGCGGCTTTCCCATCGACATCATTTCCCTGGCGGCAAAAGATACCGTTTCCACTGCGTCGCTCAGCACAAACCCTACATCAAAAAGAGAGACATAAGGGATGACATTTCGATGAAATCCTGCGTAGATAAATGTTTGAACTCTCAGTTCTTCAGCAAGCTTTTCCAGTTTTCTCCCGAAACTTTCGTCTCCTAGCGCTATTATGGCAAACTTTCTGGTTCCGTTAAGTCGAGCGGCTGCCTGAACAATTGTATCGACTCTTTTGTAAGGCATTGTGCCGGCGCATGATCCGAATACAAACGTGTCGTCCTCCAACCCCAGCTTTTTCGCCAAGGCCCGGTCTCTCGCGATAGGCTTGAACACTTCGGTGTCAATGCCGTTTTCAATGACGATCGAGTTGGAAAGATCAACTCCTGATTCTAAACACATCTGTCTGGATGTTTCTGAAACGAATATGTTTCGAGCTACCGATCTACCGTAAATATAGCGGTGGTAAGCGTTATCCTTGATTGGCCTCACTGCGTGGTGCGTTCGAATGACCTTGAAAGATCTCAGAAAAGGATAGCTCCACAAGACAGTGTACAAATCCACTCCATTGGTGTGAACTATGTCGGGTTTGAAATCTTTTGCTATCGAGCGGAACTTAAGCAGGCTCTTGGGCAACTTTGAAAGGTTCCTGAAAGATATCGACGGAAAATCGCATTTGTACAAATGAGGATAGCCCATATCGTCGAGCAAACGGAACAACTGTGACTCTTCAGGGACTACAACTCCTACAACATGTCCTTTCCCATTAAAATTGTCCATCAACGACATTATATATGGGACGTGCCCTCCTCCGCCCTTTGGATGAAAGTTGGTCAGAAGAATCCTGGACATTTTGGGGAACTCCTCTCTCAATCAATTCGTTGATCAACTGTTTATAGAAAACTGAAGATGGACTGAAAATATCCGGCTTGATCAAATCGCGTGTCGGTTACTCCGACTGCGGGAAGTCTGAAGGTCAACCGAGTAACATTATCGCCGCCTGCGTTGTATCATGAGAATCCTGCGTGCCAGAGCGCTCTTGACATCACTGACAATCCCCCGGGCATGGGCTTCCGTATAGGAATAAGGGATTCTCCAGCTCTTGAACGTAGACGGAACCGGAGGAATGGCCAGCCCCTGTTTATCTAACCATTCCAGTAAAGTGATCACTTTGGGGATGCAATAGAGAAAACGCCTGTTCCAACCGAGCCACGGTTTTGGGGATCCGATGAAATGGACCAAGTGAGCGCCTTCCAAGTTGTCCAGTCGATAGCTGGAAGGCTCAGGGCACTTTTCTGAAAAGAGAAGCAATGCGTTTAAAGTTGATTCATCCGTCATCCAGTAAGGCGGGTTGCTTTTATCGATGGGGCCATTTTTAGTTGGGTCCAGAACCCTTTTGATCAGATCCTCCCACTCCTTGATGAATGGCATGTGGCGGTTGTGGACTACGAAACAGTTTGAAGGACACGTAGTATCTAATCTGGGTAGTTTTCTGCCACCGACATCAGATCTCCAGCGTTCCTTTACCCACGTGGGAACAGACCCCCATGTGTCTTCGGGACCATAATATCTCAAAAACACAGTAGCGTTCTCCTCCTCTGAACGCAATCTGACCTGAAATTGTCGGTTATCAGGAATCAGAAAGTCACTTATGGAATCCGTAACAAAACAATCGGCATCGACCCACGCAATGTATTCCGAATTGGCTTGCAACATGTAGGTCGGCTTGCGATTGTTGAGACTGAATTTGTTGTCCGAATCGTCTCGTATCAGTTTTGCCGCAGGAAACTGCGAAATCATTTTTTCAGCGTTCGAATCAAAGCCGGTTCCAAAAACAATTACATCGACAGGATCATCGGCTTTCTGAATGGACGCGACGAGTAGAAAGACACCCCAAAGGTAATTCAAATCGCAGGCTGTTACTATTGAAACATCATTTGTCTTCACTCAATCCCCCAGTAGCTATTAATGAGGCTAAAAACAGAACAATATTCCACTTTCGTCATGCTAACCTAACTTACTGGTTTTTTTCAAAATAATATTCGTCTAATCAATTCTGAGCTGTACTGACACAGGCTTATTTCATCGCAAACTGATATCAGAATTCGGGGATTCATTCAATCGGGTCACAGGCGGCCCTTCCCTTCAGCATAAAACATGAATCATCGCTGTTCACTACTGTCCCAACGTTGTGACAGTAGTGATGTCTTCTAATTTTATTTTGGTTTGGCTCCGATGATTGCGTTCAATTCATTGTAAAATGAGGAAGTGGTTTTTGAAGCGTGCTCCTGAACCTGGTCCATGAAATATTTGTTAAACTCCTGGTTTGCCTTTTTCGCTGCCGTGATGTCTTTCTGACCGATCGGAGTCTTGTAATATTCGAGAATTTTATCCAACTCGGTTTCCTAGAGGGATGCGCCATAGATTTTCCCGTATATTTTGACGGCTTCTTCTGTAGGAGGAATTCTCTGAGACATCTGGTCGAAGAATTTGTCTAAGAGAGTCCTGAACTTTTGGTCACTGGAATCGAATAACGCTGGGTACTTGTCCTTCAATTCCTGTTCGGTTTCGAGGAAATTCTGATTCAGCATTTCCTGCGCCCCTTCCTGCGCCTGTTCTATCATCTCGTAAATTCCCTGTATTTTCATCAACTCCGCCAATTTGTCCTCTTTAGACTTGTCATCGGCGCACACATTCGAACCATCAAAAGTAAACAGAGCCAATACCGGAAGTATTACAAGCAGTCTCAATAATCTCATAATTTACCTCTCATGATCTTTGGAAATGATCCAACTTCAAGGAAACTCCAGTCGCAACAAATTGCTCTTTCCAGCGTACCTTACCCATCTCCAATATCTTACCGTTACGGTGGATGTAAAGCTGAATCTGCTGGACCGGGCTTCAGTCGATACTTTTCAGCTTACAGTCCATCCTTGCAGGAGCGTCTGTTTGTCCAGTATCTCACTTTACCCGGTACTGCATCTTCTTCATGCGACTTTTCAACTTCATGGTGGAAAACCCGCTCAGGTTGTGACATAACTTCTGAAGAAACATCAAATCCTCAGGTTTGTAACAATGGCCGATCCCAAAATCAGCGTTTCATATTACCGATCCCTGACCAGAAACATCGCATTGATAATTGTCAGTGTCTCAGTCATCCCCCTGGTTCTGATCACACTCACTTTCAGGCATTATTCGATAATATCTTTCACGAACAATATAGAAAAACAATATAAATTATTAAGCCAGAGACATCAGGAAAAGATAGACGATTTTCTGAATCGCCAATTGACCAACATCTCGTTGTTGATGAATTGTGTGGGGTTCGAGCAACTTGCCAATGATGACGTCCTCAAGGACAAGCTCAAATGCCTGCGTGAAAATTCAGGAGGGGCCTTGATAGACTTGGGGATCATAAATGACCAGGGCGTGCAAGTCCACTATGTCGGGCCGTATCAACTCAAGAAAGCCAATTACGGACAAACCATGTGGTTCAGGGAAGCCAGTGACAAACCCGCCTATATCAGCGATGTGTTTCACGGGTTTCGGGACTTTCCTCACTTCATACTAGCCGTCAGCGGACAGTGGGCCGGTTCGACATGGTTCCTGAAAGCCACTGTTGACTTCGACAAATTCAATTCCCTTGTTGAAAACACAAGGATCGGCGAGACAGGGTGGGCGTTCATACTGAACAGGAATGGCGAATTCCAGACCAAAACTCACACCAAACCAGACATTGACAGGGAACCCTATGTCCGTTTCCTCAGTTCTGAAGGTATCACAGATCAAAATGACACGGTGGTTGAGTATTCGGAAGAGATGGGTACCGGCCAGATCCGTGTGATGTCCCGGTTAAAAGGCGGAGATTGGGTCCTCGCTTTTGAACAGGACCAGCCCGAGGCTTACAAGGGACTATATTCAATCCGCACGGTGACCGTGCTCATTTTCATCATTGGCCTGGCGGTGATAGTTGTTGTTTCGGTGGTTTTATCCAGAAGGCTCGTTTCCCGTATAAAGCAGGTCGATCTGGAAAAGGAGATGATGAATGAGAAGGTCATCGAGGCCGGCAAGTTGGCCTCGGTTGGAGAACTTGCAGCGGGGATCGCTCATGAGATAAACAACCCGGTGGCCGTGATGGTTCAGGAGGCCGGATGGGTTCAGGACATCATCGATGACGCCGAACCAGGATCAATCCCCATGGTGGAAGAATTCGAAGCTTCGATGAACAAGATTAGAGCCCAGGGAGCCAGATGTAAACAAATAACGCATAAACTGTTGAGTTTTGCCAGAAAGACCGACCCGGTTCCCAAAATAGTCAATATAAACGATGTCGTGCATGAATCCATAGCGCTGTGTGAACATAGGGTCCCTTCCGGCTCAAACAAAATTCAGGCGGAATTTGCAGAGAGATTGCCTTCTGTTCGCCTTTCCCCCTCAGAGGCCCAACAGATTTTCGTCAACTTGATCAACAACGCTCTGGATGAAATGGAATCGACATCCGGTACACTCAAAATAACCACCAGGCTGGAGGATGATCAGGTAGTGGTGGACGTTTCAGATAATGGTCCCGGTATCCCTGATTACATTTTACCAAGAATCTTTGATCCTTTTTTCACTACCAAACCTGTTGGCAGAGGCACCGGACTGGGTCTCTCCATCTGTCACGGAATAGTAAAGAAATGGGGCGGCGTTATAACTGTAAATACGGCCAAGGGAATGGGAACAACCTTCCATGTCAAGTTTCCGATCTCAAAAAGAGACAGATCAAGGAATTAATATATTTGAACCGCTCTTGATAAGGTTGGCCTTGACGCGTCTCATGCCGCAACAATTCGAGATTCGAACAGAGCAATGACTCTAAATGACTCAAATTCTTCGTCGTGTAAAAACAGATTGATGGATTTGGCTGTGATTGCCGATTGACCGAAAGTGCAAGCAGATGTTATTTATTATCCTTTATCCGTCGAGCTTTTCATAGTATTTGGAAATGACACATAGTGGCGCTATTCATAGGTTATTTCGTGGTCAGAAAGATTTTTGCCAATTGCGGACAGTTTTTGTGGCGATTGGCGCAGGATAATGCTCTATGATTCCAAAAATTCAGGAGAATGGTAATGTTGCTTAACCCCAAGAAACACGTAAGCGCATGTCCCGACGAACGATCCAGGGAGATCATGCGAAAAACCATCGACTTCTTTGAAACCAAGGGCAAGACAAATCTCAAAAGGGATGATCACGAACGCGTCTGGTATTCGGATTTCCTGGACTTCGTGAAGAAGGAGAAAATATTTGCCGAACTGCTGACTCCGTCCGCTTACGGGCAAGGCGACCCTGACTATCGGTGGGACACATGGCGGAATTGCGAGTTCAATGAAATCCTTGCATTTTATGCTCTTCACTATTGGTATACCTGGCAGGTGTCCATCCTTGGTCTCGGACCAATATGGATGGGTAACAACGAGCAGGTGAAGCAACAGACAGCAGAACTGCTTCGGGATGGTGGCATTTTCGCATTCGGCCTTTCGGAAAAAACTCATGGAGCCGACATATATTCCACGGAGATGTCCCTGACCCCGCAAGCCCCGGGGATGTACCTCGCCAATGGACGCAAGTACTACATAGGAAACGCCAATAAAGCCGCCCTTGTCTCCACTCTGGGGAAAATGAGCGATACGGGCGATTTTGTTTTCTTCGTGGTGGGCTCTACACACGGGAAATATGAATGCGTGCGCAACCTGGTTAATGTGCAGTCATATGTGGCTGAATATGCACTGAATGATTACCCTATTTCACAGGCCGACATCCTGTCGGTTGGACAGGACGCCTGGGACTCCGCGCTTAACACGGTCAACGTGGGCAAATTCAACCTCGGATGGGCATCCATCGGCATTTCCACGCATGCTTTCTATGAAGCCATCGACCATGCATCCAACCGTGTCCTCTACGGCAGGCACGTCACAGACTTCCCGCACATCAGGCAACTCCTAACCGACGCCTATTGCCGTCTGGTCTCAATGAAGGCATTCGCCCTCAGGGCCTCCGATTACATGCGATGCGCCTCTTCAGAGGACAGGCGCTACCTTCTGTACAACCCAATGGTTAAAATGAAGGTAACCACCCAGGGCGAAGAAGTAATGAAACTGCTTTGGGATGTCATCGCCGCCAAGGGTTTTGAAAGAGACACCTTTTTTGCTATGGCAGCACGCGACATTCGCGCTCTGCACAAGCTGGAAGGCACCGTGCATGTCAATATGGCGTTGATTGTGAAA
>CAZGVM010000159.1:0-3100 GCA_964528855.1 uncultured Desulfomonile sp.
GATCCGTGATGTCCCGTGTCATGGATATGATGTGGGTATCGCCTTTGTGTGACATGACACTTGCTGACATTGAACCCGAAAACAGGGTCCCATCTTTCCGTTGAAAGACGGCTTCATTGTTGGAGCAAAAGCCTTTTTCCTTCAAAATCCCTACTATTCTTTCCCTGTCCTCAGGGTTTTTCCAAATATTTATCTGGTTTGAAGTTTTGTCTGAGATGTCATTTCTGGTGTAACCGGAAAGTTTGATAAACGCATCGTTGATTTCCACAAAAAGCCCATCTTTCAGACGAGTGATACTGATTGCGTCAGGGCTGGTGGCGATAGCCAGCCGAAACCGTTCTTCGCTTTCGCTCAGGGCTACCTCCGAGCGCTTGCGTTCGGTGATGTCTGAGTGATGCCAAAAACGACCATAGGGTTTGCCGTCTACAATAATCGGAATGTAATCTCTCAGGTATGTTCGCCCACCTACTAAAGCGATTTCTTCCCCTCTTATCGCTCGATTTCCTGTAACGATTTCCATAATGCGAGACAGAGCCATATCTGGATCGGCATAAACACTTTTAATCTTCGCAATGACCTCTGGAGCCGTCAAGCCATGCAACTCCATTGGGACATCATCAAGATCGAAGAGATCACAAAAAGCCTGGTTAGCAAATTCTACAACGCCTTTGTTGGTGACAAGCAGTATTCCGCCATATAAACTTGATAAAATTGTGTAAAAACGATTCAGAGTTGATCGTAATTCTTCCTCTGACTGCTTTCGACCAGTGATATTTTCAAAAACGGCGACAAAATGATCCTTTGCCGGACAATAAGCTGAAACATCAAACCATATTTCAAGAGGCTCCACGTAGAACTCGAAATATTCCGGTTTGCCAGTAGTCGCAACTCTGGCATAAATTTCAAACAATTCGGGATTTTTCTCTTTGATACCGGGGATTGCTTTGGTAACTCTATCTCCAACTATGTTTTTCAATCCGGTCAACCTTTCAAATGCAGGGTTTACATCTAGATAGACCCAGTCATCAGGGTTGCCTTTGTCGTCATAAAGCATCTTACAGTATGCAAAACCCCCTAGCGTGTTTTGGAACAATGACCGATATCGTTCTTCATTCTGCCCAAGGATAGATTCCTCGCTCTTACACTCAATGATCGCAGGTTGCGCAGCTTTATATTTTTGCAACTCGGCTATCTCCAGCCGCAGTTCATTCAATTCTTTGATAAGCTGTTCTTTGGTTTTGTCGATATCTTGCATGGAAGTGACACCGCATACAGAGTCTCAAAAGTAGGAATTAGATACACAAGTGGAGGTTAAGCATGCCACATATAACTGATAAAGTGAAATAAAATCTCTGGAAATGTTTCAGCAAAAGGGGCCCATCGGATTTATTCTTACGGCGGCGTCATTGGTACAGGCAAGAGTCGCGTTGAGAGCCGGGCAATCTGCACATCCTTAACTGTGGCAAAATATCAATTATCCGCCGATGGGGTAACGCATGAATCATCCGGAGCGGAGGCCTGACCTACGGGGAATGGGGCTGAAAACAGTTTTTACAAGGATCACATCCAGGGCGGCCACGGCCGCCGGACCGACGCCTCGGAGACGGTCACCCCGGAATCCATTCGGTGCAATGTTTCCAGGCGGTGTCCGGTCCTCTGAGGCGACGGAATCATACCCATCAGCCTCGCTTTTTCATGGCAGCCAAGACAGTTTCGGGCGTCATAGGGAGTTTTCTGACCCTTATCCCGATGGCGGAGCAGACTGCATTGGCGACGGCCGGGGCTGTCGGAGGAACCGGTGGTTCACCAATGCCGCCAATTTTGTCACCCATGGCTATGAGGTGAGATTCAATTTTCGGAGTTTCCGACATGGTGAGGATCGGGTAGCCACTGAAGCCGGAAGTGGCGACACCGCCTTTGGCGAATGACACCCTTTCCTTGAGGACGACGGACAGCGCAATGATCACACCGCCTTCGATCTGGGCGATGACGCTGTCCGGATTGACTACCTGTCCGGGGTCGAGGGCTACCACAATGCGATGAACCTTAACGGCGCCGGTGTCCTTGTCCACCGACACTTCGGCAACCTGGGCGCAATACGATCCGAAGCAGAAACGCTGTGCAATTCCACGCCCCATACCCTCCGGTAAGGGCTTGCCCCACCCGGCGACCTGCGCCGCTTTTTTGAGGACACGAACCGACCTTGGGTCATCACTGAGCATTTGCAGACGGAACTCCAACGGGTCCCTGTTGGCCAGGCGAGCCATCTCATCAATGAAGGACTCCACGACAAATGTATTCCCCGTGTTCCCGACGGCCCTCCAGAAACCGTTTGGTATGGGGGTCTGCAGACGCACGTATTCGTTCTGCAAGTTGGGGATCGAATAGGTCATGTTTGCTATGCCGTCGATAGCGGAGGGATCTATTCCATCCTTGACCCTGGCCGGCATAATCCTTTCCATGATCGGAGGAGTCACTACCTTGTGCTTCCATGAAACGAGATTTCCCTGGGCGTCGAGACCGCCTTCCACGCGATGGAGGCTTCCTGGACGGAAACAATCGTTCTGGAAGTCTTCGGCCCGGGTCCACATGTGCTTGACTATCTGCCCGGAGGCCTTGGAGATCCTCACAGCCTCCGCTACTTCGTAGACCTCTATTTTGCCCCCGAACCCGCCTCCGGCCAACAACGTGTGGATGTGAACCTTTTCTGCAGGCAGGCCTGATTCAGCCATTGCAACGTTGAGGGCCCTGGTCTGGGCCTGAGTCGGGACCCATACATCGCAACGGTCCGCCTGAACGTGGGCCACGCAGTTATGAGGCTCGATGGAGGCGTGCGCCACGAAAGGAATCGAATATTCGGCGAAACTTATCTTCGAAGCGGTCTCCATGGCCTTGTCCACATCTCCTGTGTTCTTCGCCATTAATCCTTTTGACAGCATTGCCTCAAAGAAGCTTTTTTCGAGTGTGGCGTCATCCAGCGAAGGCTGCGATCCACTGTCCCACTTTGCGTCGAGCGCCGCCCTCCCCCTCCATGCGGCTTCCATGTCGGTGGCGAGCACTGCGACCCCGTCCTTTACCGGAACAACCTGTTTGACTCCCG
>CAZGVM010000159.1:3110-7679 GCA_964528855.1 uncultured Desulfomonile sp.
TTATCGTAGGAGAGCAGGTTCGCGCCATAGGCGGGAGGGCGTTCGAGCGATGAGTAGAGCATCCCGGGCATACAGAAATCAATACCGAATATGGCCCTGCCGTTTATCTTGTCAACCGAATCCAGGCGTGGCATTGACTTGCCGACGAACCGAAGCCTGTCCCCGGACTTGACCGGCGCTTCCGTCGGGACAGGCGCCTTGGCCGCCGCTCCACAGAGTTCGCCGTAGGTCATTTTCTTGCCTGTTTTGTCGTGTATTACCGAACCTTTTTCCGTACGCAGTTCATTCTCAGGGACCTTCAAGGTGGCCGCCGCCGCAGAAACCAGCATCTCCCTGACGGTGGCGGAGGCTTTGCTCATTGCCTCATACATGTTTCGGATGCCGGTGCTGCCACCGGTAATCTGGAAGCCGGAGACGGGATCCTTGTACGGGTCACGGGCCGGAGCGGCTTCCGCGCGAATGTCATTCCAGTCCAGGTCCATTTCATCGCCCATGATCATGGCCAGACCTGTCCACGTACCCTGGCCCAGTTCCGACTTGCCTATGATGAATGTGACTACATTATCCGGTGTAATTCTTATCCATGCGTTAGGCTCGCATGTGTTTGCAGGTAGTGAACCGTCGCTCATCGAAGCCGCCTCGGAGTTTACAGGCAAACCTCCCAGGCTGAAAGCCAGCATGAAGCCGGCGCCGGCGCAAGAGACCTTCAGGAAATCCCTGCGATCCATGCAATCTTTCATTTTGAGCCTCCAGACTGTGTCACTTTCTCGATGGCCCTGATAATCCTGGGATAGGTCCCGCATCGGCATAACACCCCGTCCATGGCCTCAACAATCTGCTCGCGTGTTGGCTTTGGGTTGCGACCGATCAGGGCGATGGCTTCGAGTATCTGCCCTGGCTGACAATAACCGCACTGGGAAACCTCTTCAGTGATCCACGCCTGCTTCACCGGGTGATTCGCGGCAATTCCCTCGATGGTCGTTATGGCCTTACCCTCGACATCCTTCAAGGTCAGCCGGCATGAGCGCATCGGCTCCCCATTAACAAGTATGACGCATGACCCACAAGCCCCTTCGCCACAACCATATTTAGTTCCGGTAAGTTTGAGGTTCTCCCTGATGACCCACAGCAGGTTGGCCGACGGTTCCGCCGTAACCTTAAATTTCGCGCCGTTGACTAGCAGTTCTATCATTTAGTATTCCCCTGCAAATAAATAATCTGTTTTCTGTGCAGTATGTCTTTGTTATAGCACACAGGAGTCTTTTTGTGTGTCGCAAGACTGCTGAATCACTGAAATCACAACACAATTGAACTCAAGCCATGCCGGATATAATCAGCGACCTTTTGACTTTGCCGTTATATCTCCCAGCTCTTTAAGGATGGTTTCGAACTGGGTCTGGATGGTTATTAGTCTGTCTCGCTCATGTCCTTCCACTACATCCACCCAATCGCAAACCATGCCATGGACACACTTGACCATGTCCGGCAAAAGCTCTGAGGACTCAAGTTTGCTCGCCCCTTCTCCCGTGAGGTAGTGTGACACAGCGAACAGGGTTCGTGAATGGAAGTTATCCTTGCCGATCTTTTCCGAAATGCCGAGTCTGTCCAGCATCGCATGAGCGGGCGCCTGAACCCTGCTCAACATCAGACTGATGCCCTTTTTCCCGAGTTCTTCGTTTAATTCCGCCATCATGTGAGCGCCTGCCAGGTCAAGGTCCCTACTCATCTCCATGTCGAAAACGACGGCCTGAACAGGAGCGCTGTTGTCCTTGATCATGGAGAGAATCTGATTCTTGTATGAATCAGCGTTGGCGTAGAATATGCCTGTGTCTGCTTTTATAATGAGCATTCCGGGGATAGTAATATTTTCCGGGTTCTCCTCAATCGATGAAAATTGTGGTTGTCCGGGTATTCGACCAAGGATACTGATGTGTGACTGCGAGGTTCGGACAATCACAAGCACAAGGGACAACAGGGCTCCTATAACCACACCGTCCAGTATGCCCAGAGAAATAACCCCCACAAAAGCTCCCATTGCAGTCCAGAACTCTGGAGTCCTCAATTTGAACAGATTGAGGAGTTGTCTCCACTTGAACAGGCCTTTGATCGCCACAAATACGACTGAAGCCAGTATTGGCTCGGGCAGACTGCTGAACAGACCGGTAAAAAAGAGCACGACAATTGCGATGATCAATGCGCTGACGCCACCGGCCAACTGGGTTTTTGCGCCTGCCTGGTCGTTCAGGGCGCTGCGTGAAAAGCTACCGGCCACCGGATAAGACTGTGTAAGGCCACTGCCAATGCTCGCAAACCCAAGGGCCAGCAGCTCCTTGTTGGGGTCAACGCTGTAACTGTTCTTGATCGCAAAAGCTCTCGCCATACTCATGCCCTCGACGTAAGCCAGGACAAAAATGGCGACAGCTCCACGAATAACCTCCCTGGCGTCCGGCAGAAAAACGGGTGGTATCGTGAACTTGGGCAACCCGCTCGGGATGGCGCCCACAACATCTATACCGAGCGACTTGGGATCTATAAACCGCATGATGGCTATGGAGCCAAGGACAACCATGAGCGGCCACGGGAGCTTTGGTTTCCAGTGCTCTCCGGCCAAAAGGACCGCAATGCCGCAAAGCCCGAAAGCCAGGGCCCACGGGTTGGTCATGTGGATGTTGTCGATGATGAAGGAGACACGCTCCAGGAACTGGCCTTGCGCCCCATGGATCCCGAAGAGCTTGCCCAACTGGGAGCCGGCGATGTAGAGCGCCGCTCCTGAGGAGAACCCCACGAGAACGGACTCGGAAATAAAGTTCATCAGGGCGCCGAGCCTGAGCGCATAGGCAACAAGCGCTATTATGCCCACAATAACCGCCACCAGCGCAGCCAGCGCGGCGTACTGCCCAGGAGACTCGACTGTAAGCCCGGCCAGGGCAGAGGCCAGCAGAATAGACACTGCCGATGTCGGACCCACCACCAACTGGCGCGACGTTCCAAACAACATGTAGAGCAAGGGGGCTGCTATGCACGCGTACAGTCCTGCCTGGGCAGGCATCCCCGCCAACTCGGCATAGGCTATCGCCTCGGGTATGGTGAAGGCCGCAAGGGTAAGGCCGGCGACGACATCAGCCCTGAACCACTGCGGATCATATCCGGGCGCCCAACTTATTATCGGAAAGTATGTGCGCAGGCGGTCCGAAAACGTGTCTTCGTGACGCATAGATCCTCCATCAATTCAAAACCTGAACACACCGACATCCTGACCTGCGTTATTGTCCGGTAACTGTTAATCAGTTTGATTGAATATCATTTTACTATGCTTGAATCAAGAAATGTGTGAAGCGCCAATCTGATTTCCACGGAGGTATTCTGTAAGCGGCTATTCACGAATCGCCATGCCGTTAGCGCCATCCCCCAGACAACCTGAAGATTGCACATCCCGGAATTAATTCATGAGCTACCCGTTTAAGGCCGACTATAGCCAAATGATTCAATTATCAGCTTTTTTGGGCAAACTTTCGTATTTCATTGCGGCCTTTTCGTGCTCACTCAAAATCCTGTCTCGCAGCGCCAAAGGTTCCATTACTTCAGCGGCGGAACCAAAACCGAGTATCCAGGAAATTATTTCGTAATTCACCGGAACTTCCATCGATAATGTGACGGAGCCATCCGGTAGCGTTTCCAGCTGCTGACTGGAATGCCATATCCTCTCACTGACCACATGAGCCGCCCGTTGGTCAATCCTGACAACCACACTCTGAGGATCCCCAGTCATGATCCTGAACGCGGACTTCAGGTATGCGTCTATGTCAAGCTCCTTGGGAACCCTGAAGTTTTCCTCGAGTACGTTGAGCTTGTGAATCCGGTCAAGTGAAAAAGTCCTTAGCGCCTTCCTCTTGTGACAGTGCCCGATGAGATAAAAACTGCCGTTCATCACCCAAACACGGTAAGGATCAACCTTACGAAGTGTCTGTGATCCGGTTGAAACAGCCTTGTAATCCATCTTGACCCGTTTTTTAAACAGGGTAGCGTCACTGAGACGGTTAATGGTGTCTGTCAGTCCGAGAAGGCTGCTGGTCGGTCCAAAATCTATTTTGACGGACGAACTTACTCCATCCACGAAATTTATGGACTCCTGCTGAAGAAGAGTCCTGACCTTGCCAAAAAGAGTCTCGATACTCTCCTGGAAAATGGTTCCGTTAAAAACCTTCATGAGATCACGACTTGTATGCAAAGCCAGAAGCTCGGTGGTTGTGAGGGGTAGTGGAAGCAGTTTCTTGAAAGTATCCACCATCTTCCAGTAAGAGAATTTTCCCTTCTTTTCAACAAAAACAGGAAAACCCCCTCGTTGTATGGCATCGAGATCACGATACAACGTGCGAATTGGCACGCCGACTTCCTCAGCAAGTTCAGATGCGCCTATGCCGTTGGCGTGAGTCTCGATCAATTTGATAATCCTCCATTGTCGGGACATCTGATCTCCACGCATGGCAGTTACCCCACTCCGTATAATAATGGTCGCTAGGTTACAAAAACCTTCTTATCACATAATAGCCATCAAATGAAACTAATAAA
>CAZGVM010000160.1:0-3027 GCA_964528855.1 uncultured Desulfomonile sp.
ATTCTTTTGGGCTCATAACCCAAAGGTCAGAGGTTCAAATCCTCTCCCCGCTACCAGTAGTAATCCAAAGGTTACGGATTTCAGTTCGTAGCCTTTTTTGTTTAGTGTCGATGCTGGCGTTTATTTGTTTATTCCGGCTGGATGGTCTTGAAAAAACAAACTATCAGGAAGTTGTAACGGCGCTCATTGATTGATGGGCAACTCCTGCTGTAAACGCCGGTGATTTGGCGCCAAATCCAGGCGACCTTCAGATATCATAGTGACATGATGCTCAATCTGCTCGCACAGTACTAAATAATAGCTTCTTTCGTAGTTACTTCTCCCGAAATCCTGACAACCGAGCGCATTTCGAAAAATTTTGTTTAAATTGTTGACCAGTTCCGATTTGTTTTTGGCCTGGCAGATTTCGTGATCCAGTAGATTCTTGGCATCGCGAATTGCTTCCTGCCGTGACTCTGTAAGCGCATGGAACAAAATTGTGTTACTCCTTATTTCCTGCTTTGTTGGCCATCCGACGATTGACGTGCGGCGTTTTTCGGCTATCATGATCTTAACTCATAGAGTCAAATTGTTAGTTTTGTAGCAGCATATTGTTAGGAATCCGTTATTGTGTTCAGGATCTTCGAAATTCCATCCAAATCACGATCAATTTCCCCATCGGCCAGTTCTCCAGATCAAAAATTCGAATTAACCAACTTTTAGGTTTTTCCTCATCTGTTCCTCATTTTTTTGTTAGACGATTGCAAACATCCGGAAGAAACGAGTCGAAGAAGGCGCTCGATAGTCAGGTTGTCGAGCGCTAGATCGGTAAATCAAATGACTCAAACAGTTAAAGGGGCAGTTGAAATGACTAATGAGACCCATGTCTTGGATTTTCATTCCATACGATCCAAATGTCGGAAACAGAATGGCAAGCCAAAAGTGAAATCCGTCACGAAAATTAAGTCATGCGCCGACAAACCGTTTCCCTGTAGAATTCACCTTCCGTTGGACAAGGCCCCGAGTCTTGAGTGTAAAAGCCCTCAGACAACCAACATGTTCAGTTTGCCGCGCCAGGAATCGAGACCGTTGAATCGTTCGACTGATTCCTCTCTTATAGCCAAGACAATAAATAAAGTTGCCGTGGCGTACAGAAACATGGGGTTGTATGAGGAATCCAGATCACTTCTCGAATTCGGAATTCAGTCTTTTCACAGATACAATCTTTCCAGCAGGTTAGAGCTGGCAACCATGATGGACAATCTGTCCGCGGTTTATTCTGATCTGGAGCTGTTCGAGCATGCGGAAAAAATCGGTAGAAGGGCTCTTTCGATAAGAGAATATGAAACTGGTACGAACAGTCATGAAGTTGCAGTGACTCTAGACAATCTGGGACTGATATGCGCCCAGCAGGAGAAATATCTGGAAGCCAAATCGCTTTATGAAAGAGCCTTGTCGATATTCAGCAAAAATCGAAGCTCCTGCGGGTCGGACATGGCCATCTGCCTCAATAACCTGGCAACTCTTTATTTTAATACGGGAAATTATGCGGAGGCCAAGAGACATTACACCAGAGCCATCGCTATCGCTCAGAGAACATCTGGCAGAACAGAGCCGCAGCTTGGAATCTATTACAACAATCTGGCAGAACTGCATCGGACTCAAGGAGATCTGGTTAACGCCCAAAATCTGTTTCAAAAAGGTTTGACAATCCTGGAAAACTGTTACGGGAAGCATCATCCGGAGACGACGCTTGTGATGCAAAATCTGCAGGCGCTTTCTGACAAAACGGAAAAATTTCATGAGGTGAACGAGTTGAATCAAGATTGTCAAGGAGAAACGAATAAATGACAGGATTCAGTCTTAGCTCTTGCATGCTTCAGGATATTCTCACACATGCAAAACCTTTCGGCCACAATGAGGAAGCCGAAAAACTTAATCTGGGGTTTGGCTTCATCTACTATGGTGTTGTTAGGGCATTGAGGCCTAAACATACTGTCGTAATCGGTTCAGGGTACGGTTTTAGTGTGGTATGTCTTGCCCTTGGCTTAAAGGACAATGCTGAAGGGCGACTGTCGTTTGTGGATCCCTCCTACTCTTTGCTTAAAGATGGGCCAATGAAGACCATCGGAGGTAGAGGAACATGGAGTGATTCAACCAAAGTGAGGGACCATTTCGAACGATTCGGAGTGGACCAGATCGTTAATCATTACAAAATGAGGAGCGACGAATTTTTTTCACAATTCGATTCCCTGAAACTTCCCGATATTGACCTGGCTTTTATTGACGGCAGTCACGCCTTCAAAGATGTGCAGCACGATTTCATGCAGGTCATGGTTCATTCCAGAAAAAACACCTATATTTTCCTGCATGACACAAACATCTACATTCGGGAAATGTTGAGACATTCCGGGGTCAGACGATGGCTGAACATTCTGAGGAGAGAAGAACATGCCTTTGAAATAATAGATTTCCCTTTCTCATCGGGTGTCGCTCTGGTTCGAGTCCTGCATCCACAAGCATGGCGGCAAGCAAATTGATCGCTACACTCCTCGGCGTTTTGCTGATTCTCGCACTGGGTTTCCTGTTCTGGCGGTACGTTTGGTTTTTCAGGAATCCCGCCAGAGAAATCCCAACGGGGCAGAACATAGTAAGCCCGGCCGATGGGACAGTAGTTTATGTGAAGGAGCTTGAGCCTTCGCAGGACGTTATAGTAATCAAAAAAGGCGTCAGCGCAAGCATAAACGACATCGTCAGAGAAGACGTAAAAGATACTAAAATCTTGATGGGAATATTTATGAGCCCCTTTAATGTTCATTACAATCGATCTCCAATAAGCGGCAAGATTGATTTCATCCGTCATCATCCCCCTAAAAGCAAGAACCTGCATATGGGCTCCATGCATTTCAGGACACTGATGGGTTGGAACCCTCTTTATAAAGATAGTCTCCATATTATAGAAAATGAGAGAACTGTCACCCGGATTTCCGGTGAATTCAAGGGCCACAGTCTTCCAGTTTATGTAGTTCAGATCGCTGCAAAAAATGT
>CAZGVM010000160.1:3037-7621 GCA_964528855.1 uncultured Desulfomonile sp.
AGGATTGGTTCCCAGGTTGACCTGATCATTCCCTCACGCATGGGCATGAACGTCCTGGTCAGACCCGGGGATACTGTCAAAGCGGGTGAAACAATTCTTGTTGATTGAGTGAATTTTCGCTTACATCCCATGAAATAAAGGTATCGTAACATGAAAGTGGATCTGCATGTTCATTCCAAACACTCCAAGAGGCCCTCTGAATGGATACTCAAAAAGATAGGCTGTCCTGAAAGCTTCACCGCCCCGAAGAAATTGTATGAAATAGCAAAGAACAGAGGCATGTCACTGGTCACAATTACTGATCACAACACCATTGAGGGATGCCTTGAAATTGCGCACAAGCCTGATGTTTTTATAAGCGAAGAAGTAACCACATACAGCATTGAGGATGGATGCAAATTTCATGTGCTCGTATATGACATTAATGAAGCCATTCACAGAGATTTGCAGGACGCCAGAAAAAATCTCTTTGAACTGATTCCATATTTACGAGAAAACGGAATAATTCACTCCCTAGCTCACCCCTTGTACTCTGTGAATGGGAAGCTGGACATAGATCATTTTGAACGATCATTAGTGCTATTCAAAAATTTTGAACTGAATGGGGCTCGAGGGGAGTTTCAAAACAGGCGGATCAGAGACATAATTGGTTCCCTGGACCCGGTAAAACTGGAAACAATAGCCGCCCGACACGGTTTAGAACGTTTCCTTCAGGGGGGATTGCCAAAAACCCTTACAGGCGGCTCGGATGACCACAGTTCGGTGACAATAGCCCGCTGTTATACTCAGGTCGAGCAGGCCGTCATCCAGAGGGACTTTTTCCACGGTCTGGAAATAGGGAAAGCCAAAGTGGTCGGGTCAGGATCAAAACCGGAAACTCTCGCCCACAACATTTACAGTATAGGTTATCAATTCTATGAAAACAAATTGGGGCTTTCCAGGTACGTCAACCATGATGTCGTGTTCAGATTCCTGGACAAATTCTTGCTCCCTGATGTGGATCGTGAACCCAGGCTGATGGAACGCCTGAACTTTTACTGGAATAACAGAAAAAACAAACACTCTGAAGTCCAGGATGATCAAAAAGTATTCTATCTTCTTAAAAAAGAGGCGCAAAATATCATCCGGGATGATCCGGGTCTGTTCCCGGATCTTCAGAATGAGCAGGTGTCCTCAACAAATTTGGACATGAAATGGTTTGATTTTGTCAACAGGATATCTAACAACCTGCTGAAACATTTTGCCAATCAGATCATAGACAGTTTGGCGGCAGCCGATGTTATAAACATTTTTCAATCGCTCGGGTCTGCTGGAGCGCTGTACTCTGTCATGGCGCCATATTTTGTGTCTTATTCGATCTTTTCCGAAGACAGGCGGTTTAGTTCAGAAACTCTGAAACATTTTGAATTTGGTCATCGACGGGCTACGCATTCCACGAAGAGTCTTAATGTTGCGCATTTTACCGATACTTTTTACGAGGTGAATGGAGTCGCCGGCACATTGAGAAAACAGATAGCGGAAGCACGATTGAAAAATCGCAATTATTCAGTGCTTACGTGTGACGAAAATGGCCATAAATCATCCGACCGGGTAAAGAACTTTTTTCCGATAGGAGTTTACGAACTTTCAGTATATCCCGAGCAGAAACTATTCTTTCCGCCGTTTCTGGAAATGGTGTCCTATTGTTACCAACGCGAGTTTAATCAAATACACGCGGCCACCCCTGGTCCTCTGGGACTGTCGGCTTTGGCCATATCCAGAATACTGAAAATCCCATTTGTTGGAACCTATCACACGGCACTGCCTCAATACGCCCAGCACCTCACCGAAGACCCATCGGTTTCAGACATCATGTGGCGTTACCTGGTCTGGTTCTACGATCAAATGGACGCCATCTTCGTCCCTTCGAAGGCTACTGCAAGAGAATTAACCGATCATGGAATCTCTGCATCAAAAATCAGGCAGATGCCTCGAGGCGTGGATGGTGACGAATTTCATCCGAGAAATCGGACCCAAGGCTTTCTGGAGAGTGAGTTTGGCGTTCCTGCCGGTTTAAGGATGCTCTACACTGGAAGGGTCTCGAAAGAAAAAAACCTTACACTTCTGGAAAATGCATTCAAGAAATTGTGCGCCTCAAGAAATGATGTTCAGCTCATTGTTGTAGGAGAAGGCCCGTATTGGGATGAAATGCGTCACAATTTGGAGGGATTTCCGGCATATTTTACCGGATATCTTGGGGGAGAAAAATTACACAGGACGTTCGCATCCTGCGATCTTTTCGTATTTCCCAGTCTCACCGATACTTTTGGGAATGTGGTCCTGGAAGCTCAGGCTTCGGGCTTGCCGGTCATTGTTTCAGACCAGGGTGGACCTTCGGAAAACATGCTGGAAGGCAAAACAGGCCTGGTCGTAAAAGGCCGTAGCGTGAATGAACTGGTAAAATCAATTGAGCAACTAATAGCCAGACCGGAGATGTTGGCGAAAATGGGAGTCACGGCCCGGCGGTATGCCGAAACCAGGTCAATCAATGACGCTTTGCACAAAATATGGAAAATGTACGAAGAAATTAATGAACACAAGAAATTTAAAAAAGTCAGACGTTCGGACGAATCATTTCAAAACAAAAACGCCGCCAATTTCTAGCTAGTGGTGGAAATTCTCAAATCAGCCTGATTCATTATCGTAAATTACCTGTTTTGAGACACTGAGGACTAATTCCGTGACCTCCCACCGAATAACCAAGGGTTCATCAAATCATATTCTATTTTCCTGAAGATTTCTATGCCCACGAATCAATCTCATGTATAAATTTTCAAGCCTTATTGAAATCCACTTTGATTATTGTTTTACAAAATGGCCCGATCGATAAAGGGGAAATTCGAGGCTCCTGAATCCATTTTGACGAGGAGAACACCAAATGTTTGGAAATGACTCACACGTTTCGACGCCAAAAAAGAACGCCCAGTTCGCCCTGTTTCTTGCTCTCATGCTTGGGCCTTTTGGAATGTTTTATGTCACAGTCACAGGAGCCGTTGTAATGCTCGTCATCAACGTTGCGCTGGGCATTTTAACGTATGGATTGGCGGTGATTGTCCTCTGGCCTTTGGGAGCCAGAATTGCCTACATATCGGCCAAAAGAAACAATCTTCTTTCTGAACAGAGAAAAGCTGGTCACCAGAGCTACAGGCTAAAGCAGTCAGTGATGAGAGCCTTGCCGTTCCAATCATCTGACGATGACAGAGGCGACGCTATGGAAAAAAACCTCACGCGTCTGAGAAGGTTTAGAGATAAGAATTTAATCAGTGAAGAAGAGTTTGAATCGAAAAAGAGGGAATTGATGGCAGGTTTCTAGTTTTCACTCTGCAATTCTCCTGTAATCCTAAAGCTTGTGCCCGTTCTACGAATCCAGTTTAAATAAAGGCTGCGATCATGGATAGGGGTGACCCTTGAAGGACTCTGTCAACAGCAATGTTCAATAACGCTTTTGATGCAGTCTCACCGACTCTGGAAAAGATTCTGTCCATGTGTTGATGGCTGGGAACCAGTTTGGCAAGGTCAACGTAGCCCTCTTGCGACAACAACTCCAGCAATTGTGAAACACTTGTGCCTTGTTGGTCATAATTTATCGTCACGCTTCCCGTTATGGAGTTGACATCAAAAAACTGTATTCCTGGCCTTTGCTTCAACAAAAGAGTCAATTCGTTGATTTCATGGATATTTCGCTTCAACGATGGAATCTTGAGTCTGAGCCTGCCCGGCGTGTTATGTATGTAGTGACTCATTTTATTCTCCTTTCACTTCTTTATTTATTAAAGGCGTTAATTCCAGATTTTTTAACGCCGGTTTGTTCTCTTGTTATTTTATATGAAGCCTTTGTTAATCTAAGGTTAAGGCAAAATTAGTTTTCTGATATGAAGCGCTTTTTACGTTGAATTTAATGCTACAAACAATGCTTCAATCTCCTGATGACAAACAGATCAGTTTTTATGAATCAAAGAGGTGTTTCTAAAGATGGACGAGCTTGACAACAAAGCCTGCGAAAAAGTGGCCGATTTCTTGATCGATCTCACTCAACATACGGACATCGAGAAAGACGAACCCGGCAGGATTACACTCAAGGTTTCCCTTTCAGCGTACAAACAGTTCCTTGAAGGCGTGGATGGCCTCGATCTTTCAGGAATCCTGAAACGCTTTAACGGGATAAAAAAATACGATTTCAGCCTATTCTGGAGAACCATAGAGATCGACTACGACACATCTGTTATCGACAGATCGCTATGGAACGACCTCATTAACGCCTGGAAAAATGAAGATGAAAAACAGAGAGTGAGAAAAAACCTGGTGAACCTGCTGAGCGCACATTCCTAATGAATGTAAGTTCTCAAGGTATGACCAAGGTGGCCGTCACCATGACCGCCTGCGATTGCTCCCAGAAAAACAAAGCTTACCAGAGAATTGTTAGAAATTCAGTGTAACCAAATTTTAATTTGACTTTATGCTTTTGTCACTTCACATTATGGATTGGCTAGTTCCAAAATCCAACATGGATAAAAAGGAGAGACAATATGGCACTGCAAGACATTA
>CAZGVM010000161.1:0-7611 GCA_964528855.1 uncultured Desulfomonile sp.
CAGAAAGCTTTCGTCTCCTGCCAAACCTGACGGCAAGCCTGCTTCAAGAGACCTGTTCTCAACATATTTCCTGAAATCCACGATGGGAGCGTTACGTGAAGCAATCACGGAGTACAGTTCCGACTCGATCGGTGAAGTGGCTCTTAGCGGGCAAATGTCCAGGTCACGCGCCCTGATGAAATAATCGCGGGCCTCTGAGTGTCTTCCCAGTCCATCAAGGGCCTTGGCCATTGTGAAGTTGGCATGGGCATGGTCCCTAAGCCTGTAGAAAACAGGCGTTAACTGATCGAGGGCTACCTGAAAATTGCCGGATTTGAGCATTCTATCGACGGACTGAAGCTTTTTATCCATATCTGCCTTTTCCCGGGAAGTCAGGGTGGGATCGTGTTCAGATTTGAAAGGTGAAAAATCCCTGAGATTTGAAGCCGGGCTGACAAAAACGAGAGGAACCCCTGCAAACTCGCTGAGGTCAAGCAACGCGTTCAGATTATACCTGAAGTGCAGGGCCACTCCTTTAGAGAATTCATCGTCTCTGTGATACCGGTCCAGTCCTGAGCTTCTGTCTAGAATTGCGCTCGCCTCATCGTGCAGGATTGTCTTTCCGGGAATTCCGGGAGGTATCGTGCCACCATTCTGAGCCTTACCTGAAGATTGTGAGGCCGGTTTTTTAAGGAGATGTTTCAGTCCCCGATACAACCTCGATTTTTCAAGGTATGCTTCGACCGTCAACATGTAGGGGTTTTTGTCAAACAGGGCGGAATACGATCGTCGTTCCAGGAATTCGTTTTGCCCAGTGTAAACGATGAACAGGTCGGGCTTGTATTGAAGGGTTTGTTTCATCAGAGGCAGTATTCTGTATGAAGCGTACGATATTCCCCCAAGATTGATGACCTCATATTTCGTCCCGTTATGACATGAATTCAGCAACTCCTGGAGCCATCTGGGAAACGAGGTCTTCCAGTTGAACGGGTGTCCGTAGGTGGTTGAGCCGCCGAATGCAAATATCCTGAAGGTATTGGCCGGTTTGACGGAGCTGAAGGAGGCCTCGTTGAAGTATCTCAAACGATCTTTCGCAATGCTCACCATTCTGTTTTCTTGCGAGAACAACGGCTGAATGGCAGAAAAACCTACAAACGGGTCTTCTGTCGAGGACTGTTCAGCGGGGCCTAAAATTCTCAAGGAACCTTCCAAGGCCGCAAAAAAGACAAGAGTCACAATAAGTCCAAGCGCAAGGTCGCGAAAAAATCTTTTCTTGTTTGCAGGACTGATGGGATCAGTTGAAACCGGATCCGCCGGTTTTATTGACCGGATTTTTTCTGTTTTTTTCTGTTTTTGTGCGGATCTTTTCATGTAAGTTTGTCGTATTTGACGTTTGGGGCAACATTTATTAAAATGTTGGAATTATACTGACCTGATATCCGGAATGACCGGGTTTTAAGGCAGTGAATCTTAAAATGTTTTTTCGAGGTGCGCTTCTCATGAATAGGACATTGTTCGTGGCGTTGAGCCTGATTTTATTTGCCTGGGCAGTGACGCCCATGGAATGTTCAGCCCAGGACCCTGTCAAGTGGTCCGCGCCCATAAACGATTATCCGACACAATGGAATCCCACTGCGGCCCCGCCAAGTTATTACAACCAGTATGGTTACACATATCCCTACGGGGCTTACGGCTACGGATACCAAGGTAACCAGTATCCGAACTCATATCAGGGTAACCATTATTACGGCGGTCAGACCGGTAACCCATACTATGGCTACTACGGACAGTAGGGACTAATCCACAATGTCAGTCTGAAATCCGACAGTCACTGACATTAGTTTGATCAGCGGACGTCCCACTCTGCCACCATCCTGGTTACGGCCTCAAGGATTTTGTCTATATCAACCAGGACCGTCTCCTTGTTCTTTCTGCTCCTGAGTTCGACTTTTCCTTCCGCTAGCGCCTTCTTGCCGATGGTCAACCTGATAGGGATTCCCATCAGATCGGCGTCCTTGAACTTTACCCCGGGTCTTTCATTTCGATCATCAAGGAGCGTGTCCAGTCCCTTGTTCCACAGCGTGTTGTAAATTGCTTCGGCGTTAGTGTCTATTTCCTCGTTTTTAGCTCCGACAGTCGTGATGATGACGGTGAAAGGAGCGATAGGGGGGGGGAATATGATGCCGTCGTCATCGTGGTTCTGTTCTATGGCAGCGGCCGCGGTCCTGCTCACACCAATTCCATAGCAACCCATGATCATGAAGGTTTCCTTGCCGTCCTGGTCGAGGAATGTTGCGCTCATGCTCTTTGAGTATTTTGTTCCGAGCTTGAAAATGTGCCCCACTTCTATTCCCCGGCTCATCACAAGTCTCCCGTTGCATCTGGGGCATGGGTCTCCCTCGTTCGCCGATCTGAAGTCACCGTAATCATCGACCTGGAATCCAGTTAGTGGACTGACGTTAATGATGTGGTAATCTTTCTCGTTGGCTCCGACAACGGCGGAATCCATGCCACGTATGGCGTAATCGGCCAGTATTTTAACGCCTGACAGGCCGACAGGGCCTGAAAAACCAAGGGGTCCGCCGGTAATTTCGTTGATAAGTTTTTCATCCGCCAGTTCAATTTCCGAGACCCCAAGGAAGTTCTTGACCTTGACGTCATTGAGTTCGTGGTCTCCCCTGATGAGAACCACCGTCGGGCCCTGGTCCGTTTTCAGGATAAGGGTCTTTATCAGGTCACTCGGGGCCAAACCCAAGAACTGTGAGACTTCCTCAATTGTTTTTACGGATGGAGTAGCGACCTTTTTTGGAGTCCCATCCGGTAGTTTGTCGGTAAATGGGCAAGGTCTTATTTCGGCCTTTTCCAGGTTGGCGGCGTAATCGCAGCTATCGCAAGACACCACGGTGTCCTCACCAGTGTTTGCCAAGACCATGAATTCATGGGAGAAACTGCCGCCAATGGGGCCGGAGTCCGCTTCCACCGCTCTGAACTGAAGGCCGCACCTCCTGAAGATTCGCTCGTAAGCGTCTCTCATCGCTAAATAGGTGGCTTCTGCGCCTTCCTCGGTGGCGTCGAAGGAATAGCCATCCTTCATGATGAATTCACGGCCTCTCATCAGACCGAATCTGGGTCGTATCTCGTCGCGGAACTTAGTCTGTATCTGATACAAATTCAGTGGAAGGTCCCTGTAGGACCGGACATCCCGTCTGACAAGGTCGGTTATAACCTCTTCGTGAGTCGGGCCCAGGCAACATTCCCTATCGTGCCTGTCCTTGAAACGAAGCAGTTCGGCCCCGTAAACATCCCATCTTCCGGATTCCTTCCATAACTCTGACGGCTGGACGGTGGGAAGAAAAACCTCCTGGGCGCCGGACGCGTCCATTTCTTCACGGACTATCTGTTCAACTTTTCGAAGTGATCGGTATCCTAGCGGCAAATATGAATAAACTCCGGCTGTTAGCTTTCTGATCATGCCTGAGCGTAACATGAGCTTGTGGCTGACCACCTCCGCATCGGCCGGGTCTTCCTTTAAAGTAGGAACATGAAGTTTCGACATTCTCATGGGCTTTTCCTCGGATGTGTGTTGATTTTTTTCCGGGACCCTCTTTGTCACACGGGGCCTCTGACGAATAACTTTTTACATCTATCAAATTAATCGATTTGAGGCAAATTTTGCTCGAAAGTCCACACAGGCTCTTATTCCTGACTGTGGCGCCAGATTTTTGAATCACGCGAAATACGGATCATCGGGGACCATCGTGACAGCGCTGTGATTTGAGGACTAAAAGTAATAAAGACCAACTACTTATTTTGTATTTGTGACGTAGCGTTGATGTATGTGATATAAGCTACTCCTAAAGCTTCGCAGACCAGGGACGTCAAACATGCGGTTTTTGGACCCACAGAAGATCATCGAAGTAGCCCAGAAATTCAGGGAACTCAGTTCACCCTGCCGTCTGTGTCCGCGTGAATGCATGGTGGACCGTATAGCCGGTGAAACAGGCTATTGTGGAGCGGGAAACCAACCATCCCACTCTGGAATCCTTCCACATTTTGGAGAGGAGCCCCCGCTTGTCGGGACTGGCGGGGCCGGGACAATATTTTTCACGCACTGTAATCTGAGATGCGTCTTTTGCCAGAATTACCAGATCAGTCGTGGTGAATGCGGTGAGGTTATTTCCGTTGGGCAACTGGCGGATGATATGCTGAAGCTGCAAATGTGCGGAGCCTCCAATATTGAACCTGTCTCACCGACGCACCAAATGCATCTGTTCCTGGAAGCCCTTGGAATCGCTTCTCAAAAAGGTCTCAATCTGCCGGTAGTCTACAATTCCGGAGGTTATGACTCGGTGGAGACGCTGAAGCTTCTTCGTGGCGTCATCCACGTCTACATGCCAGACCTGAAATATGCGGACTCAAAAATGGCAGCCAAATATTCAGATTGCGAAGATTATGTCGAGGTTGCCAGGGGGGCAGTCAAGGAAATGTATGATCAGGTGGGAGAGCTTGAGCTGGATTCGGAAGGCAGGGCCGTAAAAGGCTTGATCATAAGACATCTTGTGTTACCGGATAACATCTCGGGAACGGCCGAAACAATGCGCTGGATCAGAGACAACATATCCTCGCAGGTCGTCATCTCATTGATGTCCCAGTATTCACCCATGTATGACGCATTGAGGTCTCCTGAATTAGGACGAAAAATCACCACCTCGGAATACGACAGGATTGTCGATTTGTGCTGGGATCTTGGGCTGAAAAATGTTTTTGTCCAGGAAATTTCATCCCAGGATTCCTGTATTCCGGATTTCAGAAACAGAAACCCCTTTGAATGGGATTGACGACTCATAGCGCCTGACTGATTGGAGTTTTAGCATGAAGTCTTTAGCCGGAGTTTTTTTTAAGGCAATCTCTCTTTCCATCATTTTGCTTGTTCTGGGATGCAGCTCGGAGCCACAAGTGGTTCAGCCGCCTCCACCGGAAGTTACGGTGAGCAGGCCTCTGAAGAAAGTGGTTTTCAGGTATCTCGAGTACGCAGGAACACTGGCGGCATTCCAGAGAGTTGAGATAAGGGCCCGTGTCCAGGGCTTTCTCGAAAAAATCAATTACAAGCCAGGCTCAACTGTCAATGCCGGAGACCTGTTGTTTGTGATTGACCCCAGGCCTTATCAGGCTCGTGTCGATCAGGCCCTGGCCACGGTCGAGGCAAAAAAGGCTGCCTTAAACCTGGCTCAGGTTGAATACGAAAAAGCCAGGCAACTGGAATCGAAAGACGCCATTAGCCAGATAAAACTAGTGGAGCAGACGGCCAAACGGGATGTGGCGAACGCTGAACTGGCTCAAGCCCAGGCGGATCTGGAAAACTCGAAACTGAACCTGGAATATACTCAGGTCAAATCCCCGATCACCGGTTCGGTGAACAGAAACCTTGTTGACCTGGGAAACCTTGTAGGCGCGCAGGAAAATACACTATTGACCACTGTGCTTGATGACAAGTCCGTTTATGTATATTTCAGCGCAAGTGAACAGGATATGATGCCTCTGATCAGAGACCGTGAGAAGACTCCCGACAATAGGCCTAAAGTTTTTATGTCACTTTCCGATGAGAAGGATTTTCCTCACGAGGGCTACATAGACTATGCCGATTCCGAAATAGACCCATCGACTGGAACTCTCCAGATCAGGGCGGTTTTCAAGAACGAAAAAGGTCTGTTCGTTCCCGGCATGTTCGTTCGTATTCGGATACCGGTGCAAAAGATGGATGCTCTTCTGGTTCCCGAAGTGTCGATACAGGCTGGACAGGCAGGCAAGTTTGTCCTGGTGGTAGGCGACGACAAGATCGTCGAGCAGAGAATAGTAAAGCCCGGCCAGCAGGAGGACAGGATGCGAGTTATCCTCGAAGGCCTGCAGGAAAAGGACTGGGTCATAATCAATGGGATCAGGAGGGCTAGGGCGGGTCAACCTGTGAAACCAATCGAGAGTCAGATGACCAACGATCAGACAAACAACTCCGACAAGTCACATCACAACATGAAATAGCTGAGGCCAAATATGCTTAGCCGATTCTTCATCGACAGACCAATATTCGCCTCAGTCATTTCCATTTTCATAGTGATTGCGGGCGCCGTATCAATTCTTACTCTACCCATAGCCCAATACCCTGACATCACTCCTCCGATGGTCCAGGTAACCGCCTATTATCCCGGAGCCGACCCACAGGTAATTGCAGACACCGTAGCGGCGCCTATTGAGCAGGAAGTCAACGGTGTGGAGGGGATGATGTATATGAGCAGCTCATCCTCAAGCAATGGTCAATACACCCTCAAGATAACCTTCGAGCTTGGAACTGACATCGACATGGCGACTGTTCTGGTCCAGAACAGAGTCCAGAAGGCTATGGCAAAATTGCCGGAGTCTGTACAGCGCCAGGGGGTAAGCTCTAAAAAACAGTCTACCAACATAGTGAATATAATGTGTCTGTATTCTTCTGACGGTAAACTGGATGATCTCTACATCACCAACTACACTACCATCAGGATAAAGGACCAGCTTACCCGTATCAAAGGCGTTGGAGACGTTTTCATTGCCCCTGACAAGGAATACGGCATGAGAATCTGGTTGGACCCGGATCGCATGCAACATAACGGACTGACGACATCAGATGTGCTCGAAGCCCTCAGAGAGCAGAACGTTCAGGTGGCGGCCGGTCAGATTGGGCAACAGCCTGTTCCTGATGGCCAGGACTACCAGCTTACAGTGCGGACGCTGGGACGACTTGGCGAAGTCGAGCAGTTTGAGGACATAGTGGTCAAGAGGGGAGACAGGGGAAGAATCACCAGAATCAAGGATGTGGCCAGGGTTGAGCTTGGTGGAAAGAACTACGACACAATGTCCTTCATGAACGGCATGCCGGCCGCCACCATTATCGTATATCAGGCGCCAGGATCCAATGCGCTGGATGTGGCGGAACTGGTGACGAAGAAAATGGACGAACTCCGGAAAGACTTCCCCGGCGGACTCGACTACAAAACGGTTTACGATTCTTCACTGTTTGTTAGGGCCTCCATAGGCGAAGTTGTCAAAACCCTTTTTGAAGCTTTCGTACTGGTCTTCATCGTGGTTTTCATCTTCCTCCAGAACTGGCGAACTACTCTCATACCGTCAATCACTATTCCTGTGGCGCTCGTAGGCACATTTGCCGTCATGGCCCTGCGTGGATTTTCCATCAACATGATCACCCTGCTGGGGCTTGTCCTTGCCATAGGAATTGTGGTAGACGACGCAATTGTCGTGGTGGAAAACGTCGAGCGCAACATGTCGCAACTCGGCCTTAATGCCAGAGAAGCCACAATAAAGGCCATGGAAGAGATCACAGGCGCCATAGTCGGCATCACCCTGGTCCTGATGGCCGTTTTTGTTCCGGCTTCTTTCCTCGGAGGCATTTCCGGGCAACTTTACAGGCAGTTCTCCCTTACCATAGCAGTCACCACGCTTTTTAGCGCAATAAACGCTCTTACCTTGAGCCCTGCTCTTTGCGCCATACTGCTTGAAAAAGATAACCATGGCCGGAAAAACATCTTCTTCAGAAAATTCAATTCCGTCTTTGATAGAATCACCGAAGGCTATTCCCGGACA
>CAZGVM010000162.1:0-7528 GCA_964528855.1 uncultured Desulfomonile sp.
GATAGCTCCGGCATAAAAATTTTTCCGTACTTCCAAATTTCCCCTCCTACTACCCAAAAACGTGTGAATCCGGGTATTGGATCCTCAGTCAATATTGAAAAAGGTTTGTTACTATTAGTCGATTCTTCATTCTCAACTGCAACAGTAGCAGACTGTATGAGATCCCCTGAACCATCAGGTGAAGACAATACATAGAAATAACCTATCTGTCAAATAGATAGTTCCTATTGATTGAGGAGCGGAAAAAAGCAGTATGGCAGTAGCAGTTTTGCAGGAGACAGATGCGAGAATGGTGTGAATATCTAAGGCTTTGAATCAAGGAGACCGGAGATGGTCATGTAAAAAGTCCTTGTTTCGATGGGTTTGAGTAGATACGCGTCACATCCGGCCTCAACAGCCCTTTCCCTGTCATCCTTCATGGCATGAGCCGTGAGCGCCACCACCGGAATGTTTGCAGTGGAGGGATTTTTCTTGATGGCCTGAGTGGCCGTAAGACCGTCCATACCGGGCAAGGATATGTCCATTAGTATTAAATCAGGGGTTTGGTTCTTGAGAATGTTTATGGCCTCCTCGGATGAGAAAGCCGGCAACGCCCTGTAACCTCCAATCTCGAGGAGGTTTGTAGTAAGTTTCATGTTGACCGAGTTGTCTTCTACCACCATTATTGTGGGTCTGGTCTGATGGTCGATCTCATTATCAAGAACTGAATCGGCTTTGTTTATAGAAAATTTGTCTGGTGAACCGTGATCTGTTGCCTGAGTACTGGGAGGCAGAACGTAGGGTATTTGAAACTTGAACACGCTGCCCTTGTTTTTGCCGTCGCTTTGAACCGATATGTTACCCCCGTGCATTTCGACCAGTTTCCTGGTCAATGACAAACCGAGGCCGGTGCCTTGCTGATGCCTTGAGAAGGATGAATCTACCTGTTCAAATTCCTCGAATATTCTGGACTGATCTTCCGGTTCTATTCCTATGCCATTGTCACGAACGCTGATCTGAATTTCATGGTCCGTTTTTATGGCTTCCAATCGGACAGTTCCGCCGGAAGGTGTAAACTTAACGGCGTTGGACAACAGGTTCATGACAACCTGTTTTAAGCGTGTTTCATCAGCCCATATCTCCCGAGCGCGAAGTTTTTCATCAACCTCGAGTTCAAGTCTTATGCCTCTGCTGTAGGCTGTCTCCTTGATTATTGTGAAAGCGTTCTCAAGCAACTGCCCAATGGTGACAGGGGAACCGCAAAACGTCATCTTTCCGGCTTCCACCTTGGAAAGGTCCAGTATGTCATTGATGAGTTCAAGTAGATGCTCGCCGGAGCTATATATGGCCTGAACGTAAGTAGACTGTTTTTCATTAATTGGGCCATAATATTGCCCCTCCAGCAATTCTGAAAACCCCAGAATTGCATTTAGCGGTGTGCGCAGTTCGTGGCTCATGTTGGCCAGAAATTTGCTCTTGGCCTCGCTGGCCCCTTCAGCCCTGATTCTCATTTTATCCGCCAGAGCCAATGCGCGATGAAGTTCATCGGTAACTCGTTTTTTTTCGGTGATATCTCTTATAGCCACAAGAATGTGATCCTCGCCTTTCAGACGAATAGGCCTCATAAAGATCTCTACGTCAAAAACCTTTCCGTCGGTCCAGCGTTTGATCCTGTAATCGGCAAGATTATGCGCTCCTTTCAGCACATCATCCCAAAGCGATTTCAGATCCATCGAATCATCTTCAGGGCCATATAAGTGATCAACCGTTTTGGGATGCAGTACCGCCTCTACATAGTCTATGTCGAATATTTCAACCGCCTTTTCATTGAATTGTATGACAATACCATTTCTGTCATGAATCAGGAGCGCATCCTGAACAGAGTTCAAGACTGCGGCCATGGCCTCTGCCGATTCCATATATCGTTCTTTAGCGGTGGAGTCATCTTTCACTTCCTGGCTGAATCCCACATAACCGTTTACTGGGGGAGCGATTTGCTTTATCACGTCACCTTGTAGGGACACCCATTCCCCAACGCTGCTCAGGCCATGAAAAGAGCCGGATATGCAGGCGCCATCCGGTTGGTCCTGGAGAGCTTTGTATAATCCAGACAACCGGGAAAGTTCCTGAGGTGGGTAGAGATCGAGTATCGCTTTACCGATTACTTCGGTGCTGAAACCGGAGCGTTCGAAAAACATCCGGTTGGCATACAAGAAAATTCCCTGAGCATCCCAGGCTGTCACAACACCCTGAAAGCTGTCGAGCACAGTACGCAGGAATTCGGTTTCCTGAGTCGCCGTCTGACGCTCTTTATCCACTTCCTCTAATCGATCCTGCAGCGCCTGTATTTCTTTTACGAGTTGCGGTGTTGTCATTTCCTCGTAATTCATATATGTTCACCTTTTCCAGAACCCCGGAAGACAGCTTTATGAATCCCGATAATTTTATTAGTATTCGACTTCTATCTTTATTTCCATGCCAAAGACCGGATCAATAGCTTTGCCGGGTTTCGCGCCAAAACTGTTTACTCCCGTAGGGTCCTTCCAGTTGGCGACTGATCGATCGACACACGCGTAGCTGAACCATCCCCCGGGCTGCCACACCCCGAAAGTCGCGTTCAATACATATTTCTCCATCAGCTTCCAGCCGAAACCCCAGTCGATTTCATAACCGAGGCTGGTGTCCGAAATGGAAGGAGCGGGCGCCGCATAATTATCCGTCTCAAGAAACTGCACCCTGCCGGTAAAGCGTGCGGCAGAATACTCCGGACGTATATAGCCCTGGCCGTATCCATGAGACATGCGGTTTGCAGTGAATGCCGTCGCGAAAATGTTCAGGTTGGCCGCCACGGCATAATCCAGTCTTGCTCCGAAAATATTTGCGTCTGTCATGTACCCGTGACGGCTATCGGGGTTGATAGAATTGTTACCCGATCCATAAGTATATGAAAGAATATAACTGTAAGTTCTGAACAATGTGACATTGGTCAAGCCGGTGGCCACATTCAAGGGGGGATAAGGCTGCCTGTCTATCCGAAGGCCATGACGCCTGTCAAAGCCTGGGATGATGGACCATAAAAGACTTAGTTTGGCTGGACCAACAAGGGCTCCGGCTTCGACCGCTCCGCGCCAGTGTTCGACATAATTGGGAGCAAAGCGGCTTTTACCCTCAGAGATGCCGTCATTTGATGAGAGCCACTTTTGACGTTTGGTGAATTCATAGCCCCAGGCCGCTTCAGCGTTAAGGAAAAACCTGCCGTTAAAATATTTCATGAATATTGTGCCGTCAGTGATGACGGTGTCGGAGGGAATGACGGCGTAACGTCCCGTCGGAACAGCGCCATCAACCCCCTGGAAAGTAGCCGACTCAGGGCCCGTGTGGAATTTCCAGACCCTACCCCCGAGACCTGCTGAGAATGGGCCAGAATCGTAAGTCATGCCCACACCACAATCAAATTGCCTGGCGGCGTTCTTGTCGGACAGGGTGTAATAGTTAATACTACCAAGCATCCAGGGCATCGCTCCGATACCCACACGAAATGGGCCGTAGCTGGTCATTATGAGGATTCCGGCTCCATCAGCGTTATCGACTCCGTCAAAAATCAGACCCATGCCAAACGGCGCAGGACGTTTTCCGAACACCACTATGCCCCATGGAGTTTGAAGGGATGCCCACAATGTTTCCCAGTAACCGGGAGAAAACGATCTGAGAACCCCGGGCGCCATACCTTCCGGGTATTCGGATCTGGCAAGGAATCCGCGACTCGTTTGCGTGTATGGTGTTTCCCATGAGCCTATACGGTATGAGCCCCTTATTCTGAGGGCTTCATTGAGCCTTATTTCCGGATGGATGGTCATATAAAAGGTGGCCAGAGCGATGTCGGAGCCGGATGATATTTCGCCCATTCCGCCTGGAGTAGGCACAGACTGCATTTCATGGCCCAACCAGCCGTTCATGGAAGCGGCGCTGCCGATCGTTCCGCCATAAGTATTTGGCCCCTCAGCGCTATTGTCTATGTCGAAAGGTCCGAAAAAGCCATTTGATCCAAGCTGGGAAAATGAAGCGTATTTCCACGTCAAAATGCCGTTCATGGAAAATTCCCAGGCAAAAGCGTTTCCAGATGACCCTGAAAAGATAATTAGAATCACACACGAAATCACATATCGAGACAACATTCTGTTCATGATAGCATCCAAATCGTATTATCAGGATTTTACGAACCGTGCGATTCTTGATTCCCGGACATTCAACAAATTCAGGGTATTGGCGTTCGAACAGGGATGTTTCGAGCATATCCCGGAAAAAACTTGACCACGATAGACAAACGTATACACCCTGACCGAACCTCAGGTCATCGTGCCAGTCCAGCAAAACATACGCCAGCTCTATCCCCCACCATAAAATGTCTGCGACCGAAGTAATGTGCCCGCAATTTGTATCACATGAAAATTGACCAAACAACGTAAATGTTACATTGGCGACAGATCACGTATTGTCTTTCGAAAAAGAATTTCTCATCTGCCTAACAGCGCCAAACACGTGTCACACACATTTTTCACATTGAAGCCGAATTTCTCCATTGCTTCGGAACCGGGAGCGGACACGCCGAACCTGTCCACCGATATGCTGACTCCATCTGAGCCAACCCAACTGGACCATCCCATGGAAGAGCCGGCCTCAACGGACACGCGGGCCTTCAGGTAAGGCGGCAAAACCTGTTCCTGGTATTCGCGGGACTGTTCCGTGAAGAGTTCCCACGATGGCATGGAAATAACCCGAGCACGTATTCCATGGTCTTTGGCAAGAGCGTCCCGGGCCTTGAGGGCCAGAGAGACTTCTGATCCGGTGGCAATTATGGCGAGTTCGGGATCGGTGACATCCGATATCACGTATGCGCCTTTAGCAAGTCCACTGGCCGGATTGCCCGAATCTCTGTCAATTACCGGAAGGTTCTGTCTGGTGAGAATCAGCGCCACCGGCCCTTTTCTGGTCAAAGCAGTTTTCCACGCTTCCGCGGTCTCATTAGCGTCGGCCGGCCTTATGACGGTCAGGTTTGGAATGGCTCTCAAAGAGGCTACCTGTTCAATGGGCTGATGAGTAGGGCCGTCTTCGCCCACTGCGATGCTGTCATGAGTGAAAACGAAGATTGAATTAACATTCATCAGGGCTGACAATCTGATGGCCGGTCTCATATAATCGCTAAAAATGAGGAATGTAGCCCCGTAAGGTATGACACCTCCATGAAGAGCCATGCCGTTGACAACAGCGCCCATGGCGAATTCCCGCACTCCGAAATGTATGTTTCGTCCAAGCGCGTTGTCTGCAGATTGAGCGGGGTCCCCTGATATGATCGTTTTAGTGGAAGGGGCCAAATCCGCTGATCCGCCGATGAGGTTTGCAACTTTCTTTGCTATAGCGTTCAGGACTTTGCCGGATGAAACCCGTGTGGCTTCTGCCTTTTCATTTACGCCAAATACCGGAATTTCCGAGTCCCATCCATCCGGGAGCTTTGAGTCGATTTGATCCCTGAACTGTTGGGCCAGTTCAGGAAACTTTGAAGAATAATCTTTGATGAGGAAATTCCAGTCACTCTCAAGTTTCTGTCCAATTTCCGGGAACTTGCGGAACCTTTCCAAAACCTGCTCAGGTATGTGGAAACACGGGCCACCGGGCCAGCAGAAATTCTGTTTGGTCTTGTCAAGAGCGTCCGGACCCAAAGGTTCGCCGTGAGCTGATGCGCTGCCCTGTTTGGGGCTCCCGAAACCAATTTCGGTTTTCACCATTACGAGAGAAGGGCGGTCTTTCTCTAGCCGGGCCTGACGGATCGCTTTTTCAATCGCCATCACATCGTTCCCGTCAAAAACCTTTGAGACATGCCAGCCGTATGCCTTGAAACGCCCTTCAACGTCCTCGGTAAATGTTATGGAGGTGTCCCCCTCTATGGAAATGTGATTGTCATCATATAGATAGACCAATTTTCCCAGCTTGAGGTGTCCGGCCAGGGAAGCGGCCTCCGAAGCAACACCCTCCATCAGGTCGCCGTCCGAAACGATGGCGTATGTGTAGTGTTCCTGAACAGGAAAGCCGGGCTTGTTGAAATGCGCCCCAAGGAACCTTTCCGCCATGGCCATTCCAACTCCCATGGCAAAACCCTGTCCCAGAGGCCCGGTCGTTGATTCGACCCCAGGGGTTATGCCATATTCCGGATGCCCTGGCGTTTTACTCTTCCATTGCCTGAAATTCTGTATGTCCTCAAGGCTCAGATCAAATCCAGACAGGTGTAGCAAGGAATACAACAGAGCTGAACCATGGCCGGCAGAAAGGACAAAACGGTCACGATTGGGCCATTTTGGGTTTTTAGGATTAAACCTCAGAAAACGGGTCCATAAAACGTAAGCCATGGTTGCCGCGCCAAGCGGCAGGCCCGGATGACCGGAATTGGCCTGCTGAATCATGTCGGCTGATAGCATACGTATCGTGTTGATGCAAAGTTCGTCCGGGGATTTTGTCGCTGCTGCCAATTTAAAGCTCCTAAAGTTTTGTTTATGTCCGAAAAAGTCAAACGAAGGCCGAAAATCATTTCCTGCCGAAACGAGTGATCAGATCATTCAACGGTTTGGCAAGACAGAAGTATCGGAAATGAAGTAGAGAGACCCGGTTAACGTCGAGTCTCTCAAAATTTTTCGGTAAAGATTCGGATGGATTTTATTATTAGCACAGGATGGAGTTAAATGTTAATTGGTCAGGCGCAAAAAAATTCATTCTTCTACCGGTTCAATAGTTTAAGGATCCTGGCAATGTCAGTGGAAGGCAATTCACAGTGATAATTTCTGCAAACATATACGGTAGTTTGCCCTGTTTCACCTTCGTGATCTTTGGTGTATGGGGCTATACCGGTGATGAAGGATTGGCCAGCCGGTCCTGCCGGTTTGAACACGATGACCTTGTTGGGAATAAACGGCTTTTGAATCTGATGTTTATATTCCAGAAGTTCGGGTGATTCTTTTTCCCCGACAATGACTATTTCACAAGAAGGGCCTGCCGCAAAGTCAACCGCCATCAATAGCTGAGTATAACCGGACGGGAATTTGCCGACAATGCCGGAAAAGGCTTTGAGAATAATGTTTGCTTTTGATTCGAGATCGATATCTCCAGTCATTCTGGACAAACGCAAGAGATTCAATGCCGCTACTGAATTTCCTGAAGGCGTGGCGCCGTCGTAGAGTTCTTTCTTACGCAACAGGGTCTCTTCCGAGTCCGAGGCCGTAAAATAAAAGCCGCCAACTGTTTCATCCCAGAATCTTTCGATAAAATCCTGATTGAGCTTAAGGGCTTCCTTGAGGTAATCAAGCTCGAAAGTAGCCTCATACAAGTCTATCAATCCCCAGATCATAAATGCGTAATCATCAATGTGAGCCGTCAGGCCTGCCTCACCATCCCGGAACCGGTGAAGCAGTCTTCCCGTGTCGTCTCTCATTTCCTGGAGTATGAAATCAGCAGCGCGTTTGGCTGCCTGGGCATAAACCGGCTCGCCGAATGCGGAAGAGGC
>CAZGVM010000163.1:0-7442 GCA_964528855.1 uncultured Desulfomonile sp.
GAATAGTCTCAGTCAGAATCCTGGTCAGCTTTTGGTTTCTTACGTCTGATGTCCCAATCATCCGGAGCATACAGGACTGCGTAATGTGATACACCGATCGGAGACCTCCACCGTTCTATGAAGGCCTCAACCTCTTCTCTTGGCTCTATGACGCCAAAATGGCTCTCCAGAAGCAGATCGGAGTTCAGACCCAAAAGCCTCGTCAACGAATCGAGATAATGTTTTTCATCAGAGAGGAAATACTTGTGCAATGGCCCGTGAATATCTGATCCGAACAATACCAGTTCTCCGTCCAGTTCCGTGGTGTAGACCACTGAACCGGGAGAGTGTCCCGGACAATGCATGGCATTTATCAGTCCATCGCCCACACTGAAGTAGTGGCTTGGGCCATTCCACTTAATATCTACCTGGAAGGGTCGGGCGTGAGCGCCATACCACGGGGCTCCGGTTACAATGTCATCACCGGATTCAAGATAGACAGCGTCCAGTTCATGCGCCGCTATACGACAACCGTAGTTCGCCCGGATAGCGTCCGCTCCACCTGAATGGTCGAAATGGCAGTGTGTGAGCAGAAGGTATTCAAGCTCAATGTCCGATTCAAGGCATTTGTCAATGTTTCTCCTAAGTCCGTCATGATCCCTGCCGCTTCCAGCATCAATGAGCGCCGCTTTTCGGCCAAACCTCACAAGAAATGAGCCGGCGTCGGACTTGTCCGTAATGCCCATTCCACCAACCTGCCACAGATTGTTTCTGATGTTCACGTTGACTAAACCTCCGGGGGCCGTGATCATTAACACCTGCATGGCTGAGGACGTGGAGTTATACAGGAATCAATGAACTCCCAAACTTCCTGTTTTGGCTCTATGATCCCGAAATGTCCTTCGAGCAAAAGATCAGCGTCAAGTTTTATGAGTCTGGACAATGAGTCCATATAGAGTCTTTCATCAGATAGTAAATCCGAGTGCAACGGGCCATGAACATCCTGTCCGAAAAGGACCAGCTCCTCATTAATTCGAGCCGTATACACCAATGAACCTGGAGAATGACCGGGGCAATGCAACGCCTTAATCTCTCCATCCCCGATGACTATGGCCGTTTCAGCCCCTGTCAGTTTGATGTCGATAACCAGCGGCCCACTTTGCGCTCCATACCAGGAGGCGGCAGTTACAACATCGTCTCCGGATTCAAGGTAGACGGCGTCCAGTTCGTGAGCAACAACCCTGCTCCCAAAGGCTTCCCTGATGGCCCGGGCCCCACCGGTGTGATCGTAATGACAATGGGTCAACAGCAGGTATTCCAGTTTAGCGCCTGGAGCTAGGCATCTCTCGATGTTCTTCTTCAACTGCTCATGATCCCGACCGGTCCCAGCGTCAATCAGGGCTGCCTTATCCCCGAAGGCAATCAGGTAGACTGCGGCATCAGAGGCGTCGGTTATGCCCCTGCCGCCAACTTGCCATAAGTTTTTCCTGATTTTAGTGTTCAATGAATTGACCTCACAGGGGTATTCCAAAATCTGTTCATTCGAATCCCGGGAGCATATCAGCCTTTCTTGGAAATGGAAATCCTCGAAACGGTGTCCAGAACCTTGTTTAATCCATACTTGTCTATCATGGCCTGGATTCCCAAATGAACGTCCTCAGGCCTGATCTCCTCTTCAACTTCCTCCTCACGCTCCTCATAAATGAGCACGTGGTTAAGGCACTTTTCCACGCATTTTGGAACCGCCAGAGGAGGATCGCTCTCACACATATCACATTTCAGGGGCAAACCGGAATCCGGTTCCTTGAATGTGTCCCTTGAGGGGCATGCCGCCCTGCAGAAATCACATTCAGGGTACTCCTTGCCGTCAATGACGTATGTATTCCTGCCCATACATTCCGCTGACGCGTGCTCACCGGCAAATACTGGGAGCCAGATGTTCTTCATGCGGTAACTCATGACCTGAATGCGAGACCTCGCAGGGTTTACCATACTGTACTTGGGTTCGGCATGATACGCCGAGCAGATTATCTCACACGCCCTGCAGCCATTGCACTTATCCGCATCGATCCTGATCGTCTTTATCGTTTTCCTAGTTTTCGCCAACTTTCAAGACCCCCCTTTTCTCTAATTCATCGGCCACATAACCCAGGTCCAGCTCCACGAGTCTCTCTCTTGTGGGGACACCGTCCATGTTCCAACCCTTGTAGGTGTAATAAGTCGATATGAGTTGCTCTTCGAGTTCCGGGAACCTTCTCTTCCAGTGGTCCTCAGGCGGCTTCTCATCGACGCGACGCATGCCCCTCATGTTATTGAATGCACGATGCACGTTTCGGCTCCTGTTAACAATCTTCTTCAGGCCAGCTTCGTCAAGATCCATTCCAGTAGCTGCAGAAATGAGTTTTGGATAATTGTGGATGTGGTATGGCGGCTTGAGACAGAAGGACCCCATACCTGCGCACAATCCCAAAGCGTCATCAATGTTGTGCAGCATCTCCATCCAGTCCACGATTTCGGAACTCATTTCGGGTGTGGGATAGTAGGGTATCGAGTTATCCCCCCGAGGCTCCCAGTTCAGGACATATTCCTTGAACCTGTCATTGGGGACCTGGGGCCAATCCTTCACAAAGGATTCTCTCTGCTCACGGGTTGGGAAGGCCGCCTGTGGAAAGTTTCCTTCAATCTGCGTAATGCTGATTTTCTCATTCGTCGAATACATCAGGTAATAAATAGGATCGAGCATTCCAAGCTTCAGCGGGAGTTGCTCGTGTTTCTTGATGGTATTGTGGTCGAATTTTTCGGCGCCGTTTCCTATCTTGCGGGCAGCGTAATAGACTCCATCAGCGAGGATGTCTCCAATGCCTTCACGACGCACAACGCGATCAAGCAGCCATCCAAAACGCCCTTCCCTATCTTTAGGACACCCATCAAAATCCTTGTCGGTCAGAATTCCCTCCTCGTAGAGTTCGACGGCAAAGGCTAGAATCTGAGGAGTTGAGAAAGAATCCACGCCGTATTCCGTAGCGCGTTGGAGTATGCGGAAATTGAACGCCAGGTCATCCACATATGCGGCCATGGAGTAGGTAAGCTTACCGAAACATTTCATCATGTACCTGGGGCCATCGTTGGCGGCGGCGACAAGCGCCCCGCACTGCTGCGGACAGTTGAAACAGCTTATTAGCCTCTTCACCGCCTCCAACTGGGTTTCCGTCCAGTTTTTTTCGTTGTCCTTGCTCCAGAAATCCCTTCTACGTGTTCTGGCGTTTCCCCACATGAAGTTTTCTGTGTGCCACTTTTCGTCTGTGTGTTTCATTTCCTGAGGTGAGCCTATGCCGGAAAGGATGGTCATGACATCAGGGATGGGATTGGTGTTACGGAAGTTGATGTATTCCGTGACCTCAGCCATGTGTTTCATGAATTCTTCACCCCGAGCCAGATTCAGGTCTTTTGTCCCACGCACGGCAATCGCCTTGACGTTTTTATCACCCAGCACCGCTCCACCAAGCCGGCTGGCGCTGGAGCGGCTCTGTTCTATTGAGGCGGTAAAAACACGATTCTCTCCAGCCAACCCTATCGCGGCTACCTGGGCTCGCGGCTGACGTAGTTCCTCCCTGATGAGATCCTGGGTTTCAAGTGCGCCTTTGCCTTTGAGATGAGTAGCGTCGCGAATTTCGACCCTGTCGTTGTTTACCCAGATGTAGACCAACTTCGGAGACTTGTTTCTGAGGACGATCTTATCGTAACCGGCGTATTTCAACTCCGCCCCAAAAAATCCCCCCATCATGGGATAAGCAAGCAAACCTGATTGTGGAGATATGAAAGTGAACAAGGTACGGTTGGCGCTGTAAGCCGGGGTCCCATTAAAGAGACCAGAACTTACTATCAACATATTTTCCTTGTCAAACGCCTGGGTTTCGGGAGGCACCCTGTCCCAGTGCATCTTTACGCTGGTCCCTAACCCCCCCAGGTGAAGCTCGGTGAGTTTTGGGTCAGACGCTACCTTTTCTACACTGCCTCGAGCCAAATCAATTTCAAGGTTGAATCCTGTCTCTGCATACCTCATCATCTTACTCCCTCTTAGCCCGGCAAAGCCAAAGTCGTATAAAACCATACGAATCAGCCTGATGCCCTTAACGCCTACCATTGACCTAAATATTCGCCAAACTGATTCTGTCAAACCAGACCTATGTCTTGAATGACAGAAGCCTGTTCCCGAATATAACTTATATCAAAAACATGTCAAGGATTTTTATTCATTCGGCCCATTGGACCAATGACTTTAAATATTAACCACTTGATATCGTTGTAAACACAGTGTGTGATATGGTTGGAGTTCCATCCGTAAGTTCTCATGCGCATGATTCATGCTGCAAAAGAGAGATATGATTATGGCTTAGGTTTCATTGGGCAAGAAGCTGCCCGGTAAATTGCGCTCCCTATTCTTTCAATCCCCCTCCTTCACTTCGTTTGAACGCAAAAAATCCGGACTGCTGCCCAGTTCCCGCCATATTAGCGTTTCGAACATGTGATTCAGGCTTTTGTATTGAGGGTCCTGCGACGCGTGGCCTTCCGCAGATTCGTAGAGCTTTTTGCCTAGCGCTACACTGCGCAGATAGACGTCAGTGTGGTCGAATTCAACTGCGGTGTTTGATTGCATCGCGGCCAGACTCAACCAGTTCAGGGCTTCCGTCATAAGATCCATCTGGTCGGGACAGAGCGTGTGTGTTGTTGACCGTCGTTTTTCCATAATTGAGTTTCCCATGTGATCATGATTAGTGCAGGTTCGGTTTGTAATGTTGAGTTAAGAATATTCGCTCATACAGAATTTTCAGTGACTTTTTCAACCCTGACCGCGCAAACCTTGTAATCCGGTGTTTTGGAAACGGGGTCCAGCGAAGTCCCCAGAAGCACGTTAGGATTGGCTTTCATGAAGTGGAAATCCATGAACACAGCCCCTTCTGGAACTATGTCTCCGGGTTGGACAGGTGTGGTCAACTCCCCACGCCGCGATGAAATCTTCACCTGATCGCCATCTTTTAACCCCATTTTCTCGGCATCGGCAAAACTTATCTGCGCTCGTGGGGTTGGGAATTCGTTGTGAAGAGACGGGCACCTCCCTGTCATGGTTCGGGTGTGGTAATGCGCAAACCGCCTGCCTGTTGTGAGCAGAACCGGATAATCGGCGCAGGGCAATTCCTCGGAAGGCCGGTATTCAATTACATGAAATAATCCCTTGCCTCTGGTGAACCTTCCCTGGTGCAGAAACCGTGTGCCCTGATGGTCTTCTGATGGACATGGCCATTGAATGCCACCGGATTCAAGACGGCTGTAGTTTATGCCCGCGAATGCCGGGGACAGGCTTCGCATCTCATCGTAAATCTCGGATGGATGCCCATATTCCATGTTCAGACCCAGTCTCTTGCCAACTTCAGCTATGACCTTCCAGTCAGGCATAGTTCCTTCGGGGGGGGCTACGGCTTTTCTAACTCGCTGGACTTTACGCTCGGTGTTGGCGAAAGTCCCATCCTTCTCAGCCCAGCATGCTCCAGGAAGGACTACATGAGCCAGTTCAGCCGTCTCAGTCATGAATATGTCCTGCACCACCAGAAATTCGGCTGAGGATAGAGCCCTGCGAATATGGTGGGTGTCAGGGTCGCTCATTACCGAGTTTTCACCCAGGATGTACATGGCCTTGACACTCCCGTCGATGAGGCGGTCCATCATCTCCGGAATCATGTAACCCACCTTGTTGGAGAGCTTGGAGTTCCAGGCGTTTTCAAACTTGACCAGCACATTGTCATCAGTCACAACCTGGTATCCCGGATAGACGTTCGGCAGGCCACCCATGTCGCAGGCCCCCTGGACATTATTCTGGCCGCGCAAGGGATTTACCCCGGTTGAAGGACGGCCTATCTGTCCTATGAGCATGGCAGGATTCGCGAGCGATTTCACATTGTCCACTCCATGAGAATGTTCCGTAATCCCAAGGGTGTACATGATTGTGGACTTCCCTGAAGTGGCATAGATTTTCGCAACCTTGATCATGTCCTCCACGGATATACCTGATATGCGGGAAGCCTCTTCCAGAGAATAATTGTCCAAATGCCGTCTGAGTTGGTCAAAACCTTCGGTTCGCTCTTCGATGAACGACGGGTTATGCCAGTTGTTGTCTACGATGGCTTTCATCAGGCCGTTAATAAAAGCCACATCAGTTCCGAAGTTTATCCTGAGGTGAATGTCCGCCTGAAGTGTGAGTTGTATCCTGCGAGGGTCAATGACTATGAGTGTGCCCCCATTAAGCTTGCCGCGAAATACCCGGTGAGCAATTAGGGGATGAGCTTCCGTCGTATTTGACCCGATAAGGAAAATGCAGTCAGCGTCCTCGATCTCCGGTATGGAATTCGTCATGGCTCCGCTCCCGAAAGCGGCGGCAAGACCTGCCACCGTTGGAGCATGTCAGAGACGAGCACAGTGGTCTATGTGGTTTACACCAAACCCCGCCCTGCACAGCTTTTGCATGAGGTAACTCTCCTCATTGGTGCACCGTGCTGATGTGAGGAAAGACAGGCTGTCCCCTCCGTGAGTGTCCCTGATCTCGGCCAGACGTTTCGCTGTGTAATCAAGCGCCTCATCCCAAGAGACCTCTTCCAAAGATCCGTTTTTTCTTATCAATGGTCTGGTTAGCCTCTCCGGGCTATGAACGAATTCGTGAGAGTTCCATCCTTTTATGCACAGTTTCCCGTAGTTCATGGGACCGGTCTTAGATGGGTAAGTCCCCACGAGTTTTCCATCCAGAACCTCGAGTAGCATTTCACAGCCGCAACCGCAGTATGGGCAGGTTGTTCGCACGAATTTATAGTCCATGAGACCCCCAAAGAAATTGACTCATAAAATCATTCCAAATCGATGCCAGCTTGTGTCATTTTTGACATAAGCTAAAAAAAATGTCAATATGGTCTGGTAAAATCCATGCCATGGGAAATCTTCATCCGTTGCGACGAATGATGTTTGTTCCAAGGTAATATAAAAGGTTGTTCATTTGCGTTTTAAACGAAGTGAGCAACCTCATGACAGGATCTGTTTACACAGCGCTTTTAAGCTGTGTCAGCTTGGCGTAAACACACAGGAGGAAAGAAGCCATGAAACTGAGCACTAGGAACGTACTCAAAGGGAAAGTAGTCGAGCTCCAGGAGGGTATGGTAGCTGCAAAAGTTAAAGTTGATATAGGAGCAGGAAACGTCATCACCGCAACAATTACGGTGGAGGCAGTCAAAGAACTGGGAATAAAGGTCGGCGAAGAAGTAAGTGTACTGATCAAGGCCAGCAGCGTCATGCTGGGAAAAGAATGACCTATTCTTCTTGTGGTAATTCTGTTATCAGCAGTCATGGCGCTTTTTTAATGGGAGAACCAGAGAGCTATGACTGTTGATAAGCAGGCATTGAACGCTCTATCACTTCACCGA
>CAZGVM010000164.1:0-7379 GCA_964528855.1 uncultured Desulfomonile sp.
GCGCTATTTCTAAAGCGATTTCACACCCGGCCTCGCACTCAACTAATTTTTCCAATACCACTAGCGTCCGACAACGCACATACTCATCAGTATCTTTACTCAATTCTTGCGCAAATGCTAGAAACATCGCTATCTCAGTCGTTGGTGATATCACGCGGGTCAGCCAGCATTTTCTTTACACGTCCCATTGCGGCTGTTTTTATGGTTCTGGCATTCATGAGCATCATCCGAGGCTTCTGGGTTCAACTGAAATACAGGAGGCCGGAAGCCCTTGTTGAGAGTGATGACTAGGCCAGGGTAGTCGTGCAAGGGAGTGGCCGGGACACAATATCCCGGGACCTGTTTCCCAAGTTTATGTGATCTTACCACATCCCCTGACACCGGTTTATAGAAATCCGCTCGTTTCCATGAACGCATGCTCTGCAATCATCGGCAAACGAGCGGCTTTGTCACGGGGGTTATCCCTTCATGCGAAGATACCATTTGGTAATTTCTTCAACTACTGCGGGAACGATGGCCAGACCAATAACAACCTGCCATTCCATCCAGCTTAGATGTTGAGTGTTAAAGATGGGGTTCAGGAAGGGAACAATCACTGTCATTACCAAGAGCGCCACGGACAGCATCACAGCGTAAACCATATACATATTGGAGAATGGGCCGATCTCAAATAGTGAAAGTCTCTCGGATCTGACGGTAAAGGCTCGGAAAAGCTCGCATAATGAAAGAGTGACAAAAGCCATTGTCTCGGCGATTTGAATGTTTACACCAGTCCAGTCATGCTGGAAAGCATATATAAGGACATTGACGTCACTTGGAATCGAGCCGGCAGCCTGAAGTGTCCAGATGAGACCTATGGCAAAAGCTCCTAGAGTGGCTGCTGTCTGGGCGATTGCCTGCACAAAAATTCCCAGACGCATCGGACCATGAATAATGGGCTCGGTTTTTGGTCTTGGCGGACGCCTCATCACATCCGGATCACCCTTTTCCATTGCCAAAGCAAGCGCAGGAGCGCCATCGGTAACCATGTTGAGCCATAGGAGCTGGATAGCGGTCAGCGGACTAGGTAAGGCAAAGAGTGTCGGTATGAATATAATCAATATTTCGGCTACGTTGGATGAAAGCAGGAAGAAGACAAATTTTCTGATGTTGGCATAAATGATTCGGCCCTGTTCAACGGCAGCCACTATGCTGACGTAGTTGTCGTCCGTCAGCACCATGTCGGCCGTTTCCTTGGCGACATCCGTGCCTGTAATACCCATGGCTATGCCAATGTCGGATCTCTTTAGAGCAGGAGCGTCGTTGACGCCGTCGCCAGTCATGGCTACTACTTCACCCTTCTGCTTCAGAGCATCGACAATGAGCATCTTATGTTCCGGATTTACTCGGGCGAACACATCGGTGTGTCCCAGAGCCTCCTGCAACCCGAGGGCATCGAGCTTGTCAAGTTGAGCGCCGGACATGACATTGTGGCCAGGCTCGATCAATCCGATCGAACGACCTATGGCGGCCGCCGTATCAGGATAGTCTCCCGTAATCATGATTGTCCGGATTCCGGCCTGACGGGCTTTATCGACAGCAGGGATGACCTCCGGACGCGCGGGGTCTATTATACCAAAGAGGCCCAGGAAGATGAGTGAGTGCTCAATGGCTTCTGCTGAGGCCTTTTCAGGTGGGGACTGATCCACCCTGTAGGAGACGGCCAATACCCTGAGCGCCTCCCTAGCCATGGACTCATTAGCCTGCGATATGCCCTGACGAATTTCGTCGGTCAAAGGAATAGGTGGGCCATCAACTTTCTGATAATGGGAGCATAACTGCATGATGACATCGGGAGCGCCCTTGCAGGTTGCCACATAAACGTCTTTTGATTTCTCGGCCCAGGCGCCAAAACTACCGGGAGCCTCATCAACTTCTCCGATACTCTGAACTGTAGACATACATTTTCGTTCGGAGTCGAAAGGAACTTCACAAACTCGAGGGTAGGCTTTTTCAAGGCTTGTTCTGTGGGCTCCAGCCTTGGCCGCCGCCACGACCAAAGCGCCTTCGGTCGGGTCGCCTATTACCCGATAATCTGAACTATCCGATACTTCCAGATATGCGTCCGAGCACAAAACCACCGAATGCAAAGCTGAAATTGCGCCAGGATAATCGGTCATGTTCACCTTGGCGCCATCGAGCGAGAAGTCTCCCACAGGCGCATAGCCTTCTCCTGATACCTCAAAGTTGTGACCATCGACCCATAACTTGACAACCGTCATCTGGTTTTGAGTCAGCGTCCCCGTTTTGTCTGAACAGATCACACTGGCAGATCCGAGGGTTTCAACTGCCGCCAGTCTGCGGATGAGGGCATGACGTTTTATCATCTCCCGCATTCCCAATGCCAGAGTGATGGTCACAACCGCCGGAAGACCTTCCGGAACGGCTGCAATGGCCAGGCTGACCGCAATCATGAACAGTTCGGTTAATTCTCCCGAAAAGTGTTTTAAATAAACTAAAAAGCCCCCATCCGGCGCTGTAATCATACTTAATTTTGTCTGGTTGAATAGCGCCACAACGAAAACTAATCCGCATATTGCCAGAGCGCCGTAACCCAATTGTCGGCCAAGCTGGTCCAAACGTTGCTGCAGTGGTGTGGGCTCAGCCTCCAATGTTTGAAGCATTTCAGCTATCAGACCCATTTGAGTGTGCATTCCGGTGGCCACAACCATTCCGCTTCCTCGCCCGTAGGTAATGAGTGTACCCATGAATGCAGTGTTGTGACGATCTCCTAGGGGTATGTCTTCGCCTAAAAAAACATGAGCGCTTTTTTCAACGGGGACTGATTCTCCTGTTAACGCCGCTTCCTCTATTCGAAGATTAACCGTTTCCACAAGCCTCAGGTCAGCAGGAACGTAGTTACCTGCCTCAAGAATTACCAAATCACCTGGAACCAGTTCAGAACTGGGAATGACTAGTCTGACACCGCCACGAACAACCGTAGCGTTTGGGGCCGACATCTTCTTTAGGGCTGCCAGCGCCTCCTCAGCCTTGGATTCCTGAATGACTCCAATTATCGCGTTGAGTAAAACTATGGCCATTATCACGATGGCCTCAATGTAATCACCCAAGAAGGCTGATATGACGCTTGCAACAATGAGCATTATGACCAGAAAACTCTGAAACTGCGCGAGGAGCAGTTTCCAGAACGGAGGTCTTGGGGCTTCTCTCAGTTCGTTTGGTCCGATTTCTGCGAGCCTCTGTTTTGCAATGTCGGGAGTGAGTCCGAACACTAAATGCGCTGACAGCCTGTCGGCTACTGTCTGCACCGAATGACTGTGCCAGGCCTCTTTTACCAGAAGGGGATGATCCGATGTTTTTTGTTCACTCATGGTCAAGTCCTCTTTACAATAAACAAAATAAGGAATTATCCATCAGAATATTGTAAAATTATTGTCGATAAGTTCCTGCGTAGCATCGATATCTAATCAATTTATGTCTCCGGACAAAGAAACGCTATCAATTAAAATGACCCTACATAGCCTTATAGCACAGTGAAATGTTGTGACGGAAGCCATATTACCCTTCGAGATTCTTTTAATACTGAACAGTTCAATACTACAAAATGCTTCATCTGCATTTACAAGATGATCCTAAAAATTACAATTTTTGGTAGAAACCTATTATTCCTGCTATGAGCTTTACGCTTTTTGATGTAGATTTTGATAGTAACAATTCTTTTATGACTCAAATTCTGGGGTCACATCTCTACAACCCAGACAAATACGCTGTTTGTGTCTGAGAGCCCTAATGATAGACTTTTCTAAATACAGGCTTGTCGAAAAATTGTCTGAAAGTAGTGTTTCTTCTATTTTCAGGGCGGTGAGGCTAGAAGACAACGTGGCAGTTGTCGTGAAAACGGGGCGCGATGATCATGCCTCTCAGAAGAAGCTTCTCGATCTGGAGCATGAATATGAGATTATTAAACGTCTTGAACATTGTTCAGGTGTAGTCAAGGCCCATGCATTCGAAAGACTCGATGACAATTCGGCAATCATACTTGAAGACGTCGGAGGCGAGCGCCTGGACAAGACGTTGGAAAAGGGCAAACCTTCTCTGGAGGAATGCCTAAGAATTGCTATAAATATAACTAGTTGCATCAGTCAAATACATTCGGCCGGGATCATACACCAAAACCTCAATCCGTCAAACATCATAATCAATGGAAACTCCGGTCAGGCAAAACTGATAGACTTTGGACTAGCCTCTGATACGTCGGATGATGGTGTGCCAATCAGGCTTTGCAGGGGTTTGGAGGGAGCGCTGGCCTACATTTCGCCTGAACGTACAGGCAGACTGAATTTGAAAGTAGATTACAGGAGTGACTATTATTCGCTAGGAATAACCTTCTATAACCTGTTTACCGGCCGGCTTCCATTTGAGTCAACGGACCCGCTGGAACTGGTTCACTGCCATATCGCAAGCAAGCCCGGTTCACCCGCTCTGTTGAGTCCAGACATTCCGGATGTCATTTCGGATATTATTCTCCGTTTGATTGAAAAAAAACCAGAAAATCGATATCAGAGCGCCTTTGGGATCATGATGGACCTGGAAATCTGCCTGGATCAACTGACGGCCACGGGTCATGTTGAGCCATTCGAAATCTGTCGGCGAGACGTTCCTGAAAAACTCGTAATTTCGGCGAGAATTTATGGAAGGAGGAAAGAGAGCGCTTCTATTCTGGACGCTTTTGATAGAATCCGCGCTGGTGGCAAGGAACTGGTGATGGTGTCCGGAAGGGGTGGAATAGGAAAAACCTCTCTTGTCAATGGACTGCAAGGAATCATAGCAGGTCGCCGGGGATATTTTGTTTCCGGAAAATTTGATCAGCTACACAGGAATATTCTAGATAACGCAGTGTTGTACCCGTTTCGCGAGATTGTCAATCAACTCCTCTCCGAAAGCGAAGAAAAACTTGCCAGGTGGAGAGAGCAGTTCATGGAAGCCCTGGCGCCGAACTGCCAGGTCATAATTGACATAATTCCAGAACTGGAGTTGATAGTCGGTCCTCAACCCCAGGTCCTGAAGCTTGAACCCTTGGAATCTGAAAACCGGTTCAAACTGGAATTTCAAAACTTCTTAAGTGTTTTTTGCCGATCAGAGCACCCAATAACCTTGTTCCTGGATGACGTTCAATGGGCCGACGTCTTTTCTCTCAAACTTCTCGAATTTATGCTTACGGATCAGGACACAAAATTTCTCCTGGTCATAGCTTCTTACCGTGATGAAGAAGTAGACATGTCCCATCCGTTCATGAGCACCCTGGAGGTTCTGCAGAAGCATGGTGTTCGCGCAGATTCCATACAGTTGGGACCCCTGGAGATCGAACATTCCACCGAACTGGTGGCAGACACTCTGAGAACTCGACGGCAGGCCGTTTCCGAATTGGCAGGCCTGATACATCACAAGACTCAGGGAAATCCGTTTTTTCTCAAGGAGTTTCTGAAGTCTATGTATGAGGAGAAAATTGTTGAATTCGATTATTCTTCCGGATCCTGGAAATGGGACGCTTCCAGAATAGTGGGCAGGGATGTCACAAAGAATGTAGTGGCGCTGCTCGAGGACAGAATCTCAAGGCTGCCTGCATTTTGCAGGAATTTGATCAAGGTGGGGGCTTGCATAGGAAACAAATTCGACCTTGATTCACTATCATGGTTTTTCGATGAACCTTCTGACGTGGTGGCGCTGCAGTTGAGTCATGCGGTGAACGAGGGATTAATATATCCATTCGATGATAGTCCCGGCTTCCGGGAGCATACGGCCAAACATGATCCGGATCGGCATTCCAGGGACTACAAATTTGCGCACGATAAAATTCAGCAAACATGCTACTCGCTGGTTCCCAATGATGAAAAGCCATCTTTCCACAAAAAGCTGGGGTTAGCTATTCTCAAGAATACCCCTACAAATCAAATAGAAGCACGGCTATTTGAAATAGTGACTCACCTTAACCTGGCCTCTGATCCCGCTGATTCCCATGGGGATAGGGTCTACCTTGCCGAACTCAATCTCCATGTAGGTAAGAAAGCCAAACAATCGATAGCTCATGAGATAGCTTTGTATCATTTTCGGCTGGGCTCAGCGTTGCTGGGGGACTCTGGTTGGACCACAAATTATGAACTGAAACTTGAACTTCTCCTGGAAGCTACAGTGGTGTCTTTTCTGACTGCAAAATTTGATGAAATGGACGAGTTGGGCGCCGAGGTGGTGGCGCATGGACGAACTCTGCTGGATTCAATAAAGGTTTACGAGGTTCAGATACAGGCGCACATCGCTCAAAACTCCAGATTACTGGCTGTTAGAACAGCCTTGCCGGTTCTTAGGCTGCTTGGTCAAAAATTTCCGGACGAACCTTCCAGAATTCATGTTCTCAAAGAAATGGTCAAAACACGGATGATTCTGTTCAGGCATGAGATAGATTCGTTGTCGGAATTACCCCGAATGACCAATCCGGAAAATCTGGCAACCATGAGATTGCTACGAAGCGTAATCTCGGCAGCCTACACAGTAGCGCCTGAACTGTTTGCGCTAATGATATTCAGGATGGTTCAACTATCCGTAAAGTCAGGGCTCGCCAAAGAATCAGCCCTAGCTTTCGCCGCATACGCCATGGTCATGATAGCCATAATGGATGATGTCGATCTATGCCTCGAGTACGGCGAACTGGCTCTAAAAATGGCCAGGAACGAATATTTTCTGGAGGATCAAACTCGAGTTACTTTTGTTGTTTATTCATTCATAAAAACACGAAATTCGTCGTTGCGCGATGGTTTCAAACATCTACTGGACAACTATCATCTTGGGCGGGATATGGGGGATTTTGAATACGCCGCAGTCAGCGCCGCATTTTATTGCACACATTCTTACGGAGCCGGCAGCCATTTACCTGAACTCGAGAAAGAGGTTTCGAAACTGGCAAGAGCAATCGGCAAAATGAGCCAGGATACCACCAAGTTTCTGGTGGAGGTTTATCATCAGGAAATCCTGAACATGATGGAGCCAACGGAAGACCCTTGCCTGCTTCGGGGGAGGGCTTGTGACGAAGCAACGATGTTGCCGGCTTTGACTGAGGCCAGAGAAAATTCAATAATATGCGCGATTCACGTTCAGAAACTTCGCTTGTGCTATCTTTTCAGGGATTACAAAACTGCTTTTGAGAATTATGAAAAGGCTAAACGTCATTTGGAGGGAGCCAAAGGCTCCATGCTGGCGCCGATCATTTTCTTCTTCGGTTCTCTCGCTGGACTTGGACTCTTTGAGAATCTGGACAGAAGAGAGCGGAAGTTAATGCTAAAAGAAGTTTCGCACAACCAGAGAAAGCTTAAGAAATGGGCCTTAAG
>CAZGVM010000165.1:0-7369 GCA_964528855.1 uncultured Desulfomonile sp.
AGCCGCAAGTTCCAATCCCATGTTTTCAGCATGGGGAACATTTGTGGGAAAAGAACTTGCCGCAATGAAGATTGAGTTCAAATACCGTGGAGGGATGCATCCTGAAGCATTGTTCTCACGCTCTGATCTGCTCAAGTACTACACTATGAACGCATTGCTCTTCGTGTCAACCAGGGAGACAATCCGCAGGGACGACATTTCCTACATCTCTCATGGAATGAGACCGGTCACCGGTGAGAAAGAGAGTCTGATATGCTTCAAGGAATCCATGGGATTCAGGAAACTGATCGTAAAAGAACGTCTTGAAATAAGCCCTCGAATCAGGCTTGCCCTCAACCGTTTCATGTGTCAAATAGTAACCCATCTGCCGGAATCTTTTTGCGAGGAATCGGAATATCTCAGGTTGGCCAGAGGCATTCTCACAACACTGAGCCAACAGAGATTTCGGAGTGTTTAACAAAGCTGCCGGTTATTGGTCAGACGGTCTTTTCTGTAAACGGCGCTTTGTGAGCCTGAGTAAAGATTTTCGAAGATTCCAGCGCAGCTGATCTGTAAATAGCTATGTTTTTTTTCCACAAACTGAAACAATCGGCAAAATCTTTCTTTTCAGGATCATGATTCACGGAGAAACCGCTTCCATAATCCCTAAGTAACATACTGGCCTTTTCGTTCCCGGCGCAAAAAACTGGAATTCCATAGGACAACGCCTCAATCATTTCAGGGGGGATGTCGCCGGATTTAGAGATCATGACGAATCCGGTCAAACTCTCGTACAGCCTGTGTCTCTCATACATGTTTTGGATGAAGGCAAAATTCATGAGCCTGTATTTATCAGAAGTCGTTTTAACCTCTTGAGCCATGGGACCATCGCCAACCATCAGGAAATAGCTGTCGTCTCCGAACATCTGCATCCAGTAAGCTAGTCTCAGGAAACCCAGGGGCCGGTTGTAATCCCTCAGTTCTCCGACAAATCCGAATAGAGGCCTTCCGATGGGCGCCCATTTCAGGATTTTGCCCGGTTCTTTTTCTTCATCTCGTTGGGGCATCTGAGTTTTTTCATCTGATGTGTAATTAAGTGACGGCCTGTCTGGAAACTCAACCTGCCTGTCAGGAAGTTCCCTGACAGAATCAGGTTCTATCGAAAAAGCTCTTGTGTGTTTCAAAAGTTCAATGACCTTCCCTATGGCGCTGGATAGGAAGCTGTTTGAATAAATACCGGCAAGCCTTCTGGTGAGTCTGTGAAACGCAACCCTTTTTTGAGGCGTGATAATATTTGCCAGCCGAATAGCGATCCGGACGATCTGCCTGTCAGAGTCCTTGACCAGCTCCCTCAGTCTTTCATTTTCGGCGATCATTTCCAGCAGCATGTCATGAACTTTTTCCTGATGAGAGGGGCTTGTGTTTGATATGATTTTTTTCCGAAGCGCCTGGACCGAATGATGTGACCAGGCGCTGGTTAGCCAGCTATTCTCCCGGACTCGATAGAAAAAAATAGGTTTGGGCACAACATCAAGTTTATATCCTGAAAGGAAAAGCCGGGCCAAAAATTCCCAGTCATCGGCTACTTCACCTCTGGTTCCGGTAAATCCTCCAAGATTGAGAAACACCGATTTTCTGACACAAAAGTTGGCGTCACCGAACTCATTGAAATATATGCCGGCTTCCAGACAAGTCCCCACAGGCATCCTGCAGCAAAGGATATCTTTTTCGAGGACAGTGTCAGATTCACCGGTGAAGATGATCATTGCGCAGGTGAGACAGTCCGCTCCAGATGTCTCGATTCCGCGAACAAAGTCGAACACCATATCCGGAGTTGCGAGGTTGTCTGAATCCATAAAAATAATGATGTCACCTACAGCCTGACTCACCGCAAAATTTCTGGTAGGGCCTATGCTTTCATTTTCTTCCTTGAAGATGAATCGCCAGTTTCTGGAAGAATATGCGGTTTCAAGCTGTTTCAGGATATTTAGTGATTCAACATCGGAACTGCCGTCATCCACGACCAGGACCTCAAAATTTTGATATGTGCTTTTGTCGAGTGATTTCAATAGGCCAACCAGATTGTGTCCGTCATTGAAGTGAGGGACACACACGGAGACCAATGGCCATGAATTCATGACATTGTCACTGATCAGGCCGGCCTGGCTGGGGGACGATATTTGGGGAAAGCTCAGGACAGGATCCGAAGCGTCCAGGTCTGAAATTCGGACCACCCTGTTTTCATCAACACTCCAGTCCTTTAACCTGGACCATTCCAGAATTGCTTCAGCCTGAACAAGGACCAAATCAGAGTTCTCGCAACTGTACTGCTCGGCAAAGTCTCTCTGACGATCCAGTATGTAATTGTCAAGAAAGCCAGGGGCTTCGCGGGACAATTCTCTCTCAAATTCATGGCATGTTCTTAACCAGCTAACCAGGATGGCGCCCCCAAGATCAAGCCCCACTTTTTTTGCACGGCTTGGAACGAAACCATATCCATTCCGGACGTCCATGATTACGATATCGTAGTAATGTTCCTGCAGAAATTTGTAGACTTTTTGCGAGTTAAAAATGAACCGGCGATCGTCAAGGAGCGTCTCTTCTATCAGAGGCTCAATTTCACGGCCTACTACTCTATGTGTCCTGATTTTACGCCCTGACTCTGTAAAACAATCGGGGATATGCCCTGCCACATCTCCGTCGTCCACCAGCAGGACCTCTACGTCGTGCTTGCTGGAAAATCGCGATATTATCCCGGAGGCGTAAGCAGGAACAAACCGTCCTTCAGCCCGATCGAACCGGTCATTTACTTCAGTAACTAACAGGATTTTTTTCATGGAAGCCTCTCGTTGATCGGTCTGTCGTGGTCATGAGAGACACATTTACATTCACAATTATACAGGTAAGTTTTTGATTATCTCAATCAAATTGTGTCGGGAAAATTGTTACCAAGTTCATTGGGAATTATTTATGGGAATTAATGATATTTAAGTATCTGACTTCAGGAGGCCTGTGCTAGTTTCATGGTGACGCCTGGAAATTACATATCTGGTGTTCTGGTATATCCAGACTATTGTCAAATTCCCCGGATCTTTTGTCACCATGATGGTCTGAGAATAGAGAACATAGAAAGACAAATGTCAGACGCCCATTAACAAAATGATCGGAAACAGGCCCCAAATACTCCAAAATTGATGACTGACCTCTGGAAGCGATTGGCAAAAGCCAGGCAAAGACAGATGGTTTTGGTATTCTGCCTGATGCTGGCCAGCGCATTTGCGGAAGTGATCAGTCTGGGAGCGGTCTTGCCTTTTATCGGGGTCTTGACGCTCCCAGAGAAAGTTCTTCTGAATCCTTCACTTAAACATCTTGTTGAGGTGTCTGGAATACAGACGCCACAAGAGCTTGTCCTGCCTGTAGTGGTCCTATTCATGATAACGGCTGTCATGGCCGGAATTCTGAGGTTGACCTTGCTATGGGCTACGGCAAAACTGTCTAACGCAATTGGAGCTGACCTCAGCCTGGAAATGTACCGCAGGACACTCTACCAGCCTTACAAGGTTCATTTCTTGCGAAACAGCAGTGAAGTAATTGATGGGATAACCCATAAATCATGGGCGGCAATGGACATGCTCAAATCTACGATGACGCTGACCAGTTCGACATTACTGATGACGACAATGGTAGCAGGTCTGGTAATGATCGATCCGCTTGTCGTGTCTTCGGCGTTAGCAGTTTTTGGTTTGATCTACGGTCTGGTCGCCCTCAAGGCCCGTCGTAAACTGAGGGAGAACAGCCAACGCATTTCCGAGCAGGGAACACTGGCGATCAAATGTCTTCAGGAGGGATTAGGGGCCATCAGGGACATTTTGTTGAACTGGAGCCAGTCAGTTTATTGCGAAACTTACAGGAAGGCCGACATGCCTTACCGCATGGCCTACGGTAGCAACCTTTTCATAGCGGTCAGCCACAGGTTTGCCATGGAAACCATGGGCATGGTCCTGATAGCCGGCCTGGCGTATTTTCTCAGTAGCCAGCATGGGGGCATTGGCTCATCATTGCCTCTTCTTGGAGCCCTGGCCCTCGGAGCCCAGCGTATAATCCCGGCTCTTCAGCAAATATACTGGGCATGGGCAAGCATAGCCGGTAATCGGGCTTCACTTGAGGAAGTAATCGATCTTTTGAATCAGCCCATTCCGGAAGAGGCCTTGAAACCGCCTCCCGAGTCTCTCGATTTTAGGGAGCATATCACCTTCAATAATGTATGGTTTAAATATCTTGATACAGAAGCCTGGGTTCTGAAAGATCTGAATCTGGTCATCCCTCAGGGCTGTCGTATGGGGTTTGTTGGAGGGACTGGAAGTGGAAAGAGCACCATGCTTGATCTGCTTATGGGATTGCTGGAGCCTACCAAGGGCCGAATTCTGGTGGATGGCATGGAAATCAGGGGTAGTCGTTTGAGGGCATGGCAGCAGAATATCGGTCATGTTCCACAAAGTATCTTTCTCGCTGATTCAACAATCGCTGAAAACATCGCACTGGGAGTCCCCAGAGAACTGATAGATATGAAAAGGGTGAGGCAGGCGGCTCAACAGGCCATGATCTCGGAGTTCATCGAAAGTCGCCCGGAAGGATACAATGCCATTGTTGGAGAACGGGGTGTCATGCTGTCCGGCGGGCAGCGGCAGAGGATCGGCATAGCCAGGGCTCTTTATAAAGAGGCTTCGGTCATGGTTTTTGATGAGGCTACAAGTTCTCTCGATAATCAGACTGAAAAAGCAGTCATGGCATGCATAGAAAATCTTCACCGCAACATGACCGTATTGATAATTGCGCATCGTCTTACTACTATTCAGAACTGTGACCAGATTGTGGAACTGGCGGAAGGTAAAGTCATCGCTACGGGAACATACGACGAACTTATCGAAAAGAGCCCGAGCTTCAGATTAATGGCGACATATCGTGCTCCTACCCATGAGTATCCGGAACTGAAATGACCGTAATGACACACGTGTTCTATTTTCTGACAAACATCGATCACGGAGACTCGATGGAGTATTTTTAGAAACCTAAACGCTGATTTTTGCCGTCAGGACTGTCAGGAGTCCATAAAATGAAGTGTTCCATAATTGTTCCGACTTTTAACAGGTGTGACTTTCTCAAAATTACTCTGGAGTCCTTGACAAGCCTCAGGACAAACATACTGGATCACGAAATAATAGTGGTGGACAACCATTCGACCGACGCGACCCGCCAGGTGGTAGAATCATTCATAAAATCAAACCCATCCCTGACCATACGATACTGTTACGAACCGATACCGGGCGCTTTGTCCGCCAGGCACAGGGGCGCCTTCGAGGCTGCAGGGGACATCCTCATATTTGTAGATGACGATGTAATTACATGTCCTGAATGGCTTGACGCAATCGTGGGAACATTTGACGACCCAGAGGTTCACCTTGTCGGTGGCAGGAACCTCCCAAAATTCGAATCACCTCCGCCTGACTGGATAAACGCTTTCTGGGTCAGGGAAGAAGGCAAAATATGGTGCGCTGACTTAAGCCTGCTGGATTTTGGCGCCGCAGTGATGGAGATAGATCCGATCGACATCTGGAGTCTCAACTATGCGATACGTCGATCGACACTTTTCGAACTAGGCGGTTTTCATCCCGATATCGTTCCCAAACCATATGAACAATACCAGGGTGATGGTGAGACAGGCCTTGCGTGGAAGGTCAAGGCTAAGGGATACAAGGTCATGTATCAACCCAAGGCTCTGATTCATCACATGATTCCTGACCAACGTGTTAATGTCGAATATTTCAAAAAGAGGATGTTTTTCTACGGGATGTTTGACTCTTTTACCAGGGTCAGGGCTGACAGGGGCCTGAAATATGAATGGCGAATGCAGAAGCCGATTCCTCAAATCAAGAGGATGATCCACAGATTTCTTGCGAAGTTTTCTTCTGATCCGTATGCGGAATTGAAACAAATGGTCCGTGCAGAGTGGCTTAAGGGTTATCAGTTCCATCATGATGCTGTCCGCAAGGATCCCGCTGTACTTGAATGGGTTTTAAGAAAAAGCTATATGGATTATCGCTATGGTCCATACATGAATGAGGAGTTTCCCTTCAGGCCAGCAACCAAAACGTGACAGACAAACACATTTGATCGCCGGTTCCGAACAGTCTGAATCTTCATGAAAACGTCAATCATCATACCTACCGTCAACAGAAGCGCCTCCCTGAAAAGGACTTTCAGGTCGTTGCTCGCTCTGAATTCTGATTTTGATTCCCTGGAAATAATAATAGTTGATAACGGTTCTAATGACGATACCAGGTCGATCTCAAATGCAATTATTGAAGCCAACCCCTGGAAACTGATCAAATATGTTTTTGAACCGATTCCCGGACTTCTCTCCGGACGACACAGGGGACTGTTCGAATCATCCGGGGACATTCTTGTTTTCATTGACGATGATGTGGATGTCGATCCTGAGTGGCTCAATGGAATCATCGAAACATTTCAGGACCCGTACGTTCATCTCGTAGGTGGGAAAAACCTGCCTCGATACCTCTGCGAACCTCCGCAGTGGCTCGATCATTTCTGGAACAGTGAGGGACCTCGCAAGTGGCTGGACTTCATCAGTGTGCTTGATTTTGGAGACGAACCTGTGGAACTCGATCCCCTGTTTATCTGGGGGCTCAATTTCTCTATCAGGCGTCGCTCGCTGATAGAACTTGGGGGATTTCATCCCGACTATGTCCCGAAGCCGTTCGACTACTATCAGGGTAACTCGGAGACGGGACTGGCATGGAAGGCAAAAGAAAAAGGGCTCAAAATAATGTATCAGCCGGGGGTCGTCGTCTGGCACCGCATTCCGGAGCATCGCCTGACATTTGAGTACTTTGAAAAAAGAATGTTCCTCTATGGAGTCAGCGATTCATACACCGAAATCCGAAAAAACGGCGCTATAAGATTCGACTGGAAAATGACCGAACCAGTACCGACCATTAGAAGAATGTTCCGGCGATTGCGGAGTCGATACTCCTCCCGTCCTTTCGCAGAGGTCAGGCAGAGGATTAACGAGGCCTGGCGCGCCGGATTTGCATTTCATCAAAATCAGGTTCGCAAAGACGCAGATCTTCTGGAATGGGTCCTGAGAGAAAACTACTGGGATTATCGATATGGGCCTTATCAGAGCGCCACGATCCACATCCCAAATGACATCGTCTGATCAGAGACCAGCGCCAATCACATCCTGGAAAAACAATCCTGGCATACCCTTAGATCGCCCACCGTTACAGTCTTGGACGGCATGGTAGGTTCCTGGCATTTTCCGCATGGCTCTGATGGTTCCATCACAGCCTTTTCAGGCATTTCGACCATC
>CAZGVM010000166.1:0-4243 GCA_964528855.1 uncultured Desulfomonile sp.
TCATCATGAATTGAAGCTAAACGATAAGCAATCCAAGCGATAGAATTAGACTTGCCAGAACCTGCTGAATGTTCAATAAGATAATTTTGTCCGGCTCCGTTGTCTTTTACATCACAAAGAACTTTTTTAACAACATCATACTGATGATAACGAGGGAATATTAGTTTTTCTTTTTTAACTTCTTTTGAAATGCCATTTTTAGTAACTTCTTCTTTTTCCACAACAAATGAAATAAACCTATGTACTAAATCAAGAAGTGAATCTCTTTGCAACACTTCTTCCCAAAGATAAGAAGTGGCATATCCATCTTTATTTTGTGGATTACCTTTACCACCGGTGTTTCCTGCACCACCTGAACCCTGATTAAAGGGCATAAAATAGGTGCTACCGTCTTTTAACTGTGTTGTCATCCACGCTTCATATAGGTCAACAGCGAAATAAATTAAAAAGCGATGATTAAGCCTAAAACAAAACTCTTTGGAGCTTCTATTGTTCTTAAACTGGTTGATTGCACATTCATAATCTTGCCCTGTTAATTGATTTTTAAGTTCAAGGGCTACAACAGGAATACCATTGATGTTTTTCTCGTGAAAAATTTTTGCGAGGTCTCTTAATGGGGTCGATAGCCCCACGGTAACGACATTGGTCGTCATGCATTCTTTCGCTTTCATTTGCTCCTCCTGCAGGAAATCATCAATATATTAAAAAAAACGGGATGATAAGGACCTTGTGTAATAATGTCCACGAAAAACTTTTTTTGGGCAAGTTTCCTTGTCTGATCTCGAAAAAAAAGAAAGCCACCGAGGTGACTTTCTTTTTTCCGGATCAGCCTGGTTTATTTATGTTCGGCAAAATATCCTGCCGCCTCATGTGGGAATATTGCGTGTATCAATATTTCCTCATCCGTGAGTCCCGGGAACTTCTGTTCGAGTTCAGGCCACATTGGGGGGATAAGTTCAGCGGGTCTGACGCTAATCGGTTTTCCGCCTTTCAGTACACGATCCTGGAGTTCCTTGTTGACGGGGGCCGGTGTTTCGCCGTACATGCCTCTGAGCAGATTTGCGGTATGATTTGCGATAATCTTGTATCTACCGAGCAGGACGTTGAATGTCGCCTGAGACACTACTATCTGGGAAGTTGGGGTGACCAGCGGTATGAAACCGAGGTCTTCGCGTACTTTGGGGATTTCGTCTATTATTTCGTCTATTCGGTCGATAGCGTTCTGAATTCTTAGCTGGCTGGCGAGGTTGGACATGACACCGCCCGGGATCTGGGTGATGAGCATCTTGCAATCAACGCCGCTGTAAGGGGCCTCGAAATCACTGTAGAGAGCGCGAACGGCCCTGGCCTCTTCGGCGGCTTTAGTGAGCTTTTTGAGGTCGCATCCGGTGTCATAACCGAGCCGGGTCAGAGAATACACCAGGGACTCAGTGCAGGGATGCCCTGTTCCACCGGAAAACGGACTCAAGACCGAATCCAGCATCTCACAGCCGGCTTCTACGGCCTTGAGAGCGGACATCATGCCTAATCCGCAGTTGTCGTGGGTGTGGAGGTGGATGGGAACATTTACGGCTTTTTTAAGACTCGTGACAAGTTCAAATGTCGTATGCGGATCTATCAGACCGGCCATATCCTTGATGGCGATCTGATGGACGCCCTTATCCTCGAGGACTCTGGCCTTGGAAACAAATTTTTCAATTGTGTGAACAGGGCTGATGGTGTAACAGACGGCGCCTTCGGCTATTTTTCCCACGTCGCGGATTGCCTTTATGACTGTCTCCTGGTTCCGGATGTCATCAAGAGCGTCAAAAATCCTGAATACATCGATGCCGTTTCTTGCTGCCGCCTCAACGAATTTTACCACGACATCGTCAGGGAAGTTTGAGTAAGCAACCAGGTTCTGTCCTCGTATAAGCATCATACTCTTTACATTGGGCATCACTTCCTTGAGTTTACGCGCTCTCTGCCACGGATCTTCGCGCAGATATCGCACACAAACATCGAATGTAGCGCCACCCCAGGTTTCAGCTCCGTAGATTCCGGAATCAGCCAGCTTTGAAGCTACCTTCAGCAAGTCGTCGAGTTTGATTCGCGTGGCTACCTTGCTCTGTGATCCATCACGCAGAGTAATGTCAAAAATTTTGACTTTCTTTGAGCCGTTTTTGTCCATCCTGACCTCCCAGTCACTAACTATCGTGTCCTTGATTTAAATCCAGACACTTGGATCCGCTTAAGCCAGTTATCTCCCGGAAATGTTTTGACAGCAGTTGTTGTTCATCTTCAATTGTTCTTGTAATTCCATCAAGCCGAGCGTCACGAAGATAGCCCAGAATAGTCCCGAACAAGGGTCCCGGAGCCAAACCTAAAGACTTCAAATGCGAACCGTTCATAAGCGGTTTTACATTCCTGTAATGAATGATGTGCTCTGACACGGTCCTTCTCGTCTGCTCCCTCGTCGTCTTTGCCATTATATATAATAAGGATTCAAGCGCAGATTCATCTAGGAGTTTAAATATTTCGCTCGGTTTAGTCAATCTTCCTCTATCAAGAATCCCCAGCGCAGATTTCAATTTTGCCCGCTCGTTTATCATGCTGAAAGCGTGTCCTGGAGCAATGGACAACCTTTGAAGCGCCCCTTCAAAAGATTTTTCATCCATCGAATCAGTGAGCGCAAGGTAATACACCATCCAGGACTGGATTTTGTCATCAAGAAAAAGATACTTCCACCATGAAAGGACAGCTGAAACAGACTCAATCAACGCATATATCCTCGAATTGGTTAGCATTGGATTATAAATGGCCGTCAGGACACCAAGCTCGGACATAGATTTTATTGCCCCAAGAGGGGCTTTTTCATCCATGACGTGAATCAGTTCATTCAGGATTCTTTTTCCTTCGACACGATCGAAAATCTTGAGCTTCAAGGCGCCTTTGATCAGCGACATGGTGTGCTTGCCGATCATGAAATTGAACCGACTGCTGAACCGTATGGCTCTCAGAATCCTCGTCGGGTCTTCCACAAATGCAAGATTATGAAGGACCCTGATCGTCTTGTCCTTTATGTCTCTGACACCTCCGAAAAAGTCGATCAGTTCACCCCAGGAATCTGAATTCAGCGACACTGCGAGAGTGTTTACAGTGAAATCTCTTCTGAACAGGTCTCTTTTTATGGAACTCATTTCAACTGTGGGCAAAGCTCCCGGACTCTCATAATACTCATGACGCGCCGTGGCTATATCGACCTTGAAACCATCACCAAAAACGATCACCGCAGTTCCGAATTTCGCATGACTCCTCAACCGGCAATCAGCGCAATCTCGAGCAAGTTCCTGGGCAAATGGAATACCCTCCCCCTCGATGACAAGATCAATGTCAAGATTGTAATTTCGCAACAGCAAGTCCCGGACAGCCCCACCAACAAGGTAGAGGCTCGAACTGTTTCGATCGGCCACTTCTCCTGCAGTTCTCAACACATTCAACACGCGCTTGGGCAGCCTTTCCTGCAACAGTTTCTTTACATTTTTTCGTTTTTCCCTCTCCTGTGAAAAGCTTTCGGGACCGCCCGGGTCACTCAACCTCGGCAGCTTCAGGTGCTCGAGCAAATCGCTTCGGGAGATAACGCCGACCATCCTCCCCTCATCGATCACCGGAATAAGCCTGTGCCTGCCATCAACCGAGACCTGTAAAACTTTCTCGATAGAATCCTCCGGAGTCACAAAAACAACCACGGGATTCATAAAATCGGAAACCGGGTTATGATGAAGTCCGTGATGGACGGCCTTGTCAACAGCGTGCCGGTGCAGGATACCCAGCAGTGATTCACTACGCTCCACAGGCAGTGAGCTGATCTGATAACGCCCCAGCAGTTCCGCCGCTTCCTCTATCGTCTGATCCGGTCCCACTGTTACAACCGGCCTACTCATGATCTCCAGGGCTTTCTGTTTTGGTCGAACTTTCTCATGCAGCAGAGCCACCACCCGGTCACGCGCCTCATACAACGTCATGTCCTTAATGGTTGCGCTGGCCGCAGTAGGATGACCTCCACCTCCGAAACAGGAGGCTATCTCACCGACATTTACGGAATCTACGCTGCTGCGTGCTATCAAATGGACCCTGTCTTCCATCCGAATGAGGGCCACTATGGCGTCCTGGCTCTCCATCTCCTTAAACTTGTGAACCAGTATCGCCAGGTCACCGATATAACCCTCGGCCCCTGCTATCGCTACAACAACATCAACCCCTC
>CAZGVM010000166.1:4253-7309 GCA_964528855.1 uncultured Desulfomonile sp.
AAGCAGAGGTCGATGACAAGGATCACTTCTCCACCAGCCTGGCCTCTTCTATCAATTGGTGCATTATGTCAATCTGGTCTCGGTTGAGTTCGCTGGTCATCATGTTTGAAACTATGTTGAGATTGGCCCCCTCAGCGACGAGCCACGCAGCAGCCTCAAGATCATTTGGCGTGGTGGATGAAAATGTGAAAGAGCCTGTGTCCTCATAAATTCCAAGTGACAGTATGGTGGCCTCCTCAGCATTCAGATCGAATCCCTTTTGCCTCAATATCTCGATGAATATGCTCACTGTTGATCCGTAAGGCTTTATAACCTCCAGTGAGCCTCTTATATCTTCATCTGAGTCCGGGTGATGATCATAGATATGGACATCAACATCGGGACGATCACAAATCGGGGCTAATTTCCCTATTCTGCTTTTTTGCCGGGTATCGACCAGCACTATCCTGCGAACCTTGTCAAAATCCAGGTCCTTGACGCGCTCAATTGATAGAATGTACAGGGATGACTCCATGAAAAAATCGCGCAGGCTCTTTTCGCGGGAACCGGGGAATACCACCAGGGCTCCGGGGTAGAGCTTCTTGGCTGCCACAATAGAGGCAAACGCATCAAAATCGGCGTTTAAATGAGTAGTGATTACTTCCATATATAAACCTGTTTATAATATTACGACACATTAAGTTGAAAATATGCCACTATTTTTAAGGCGCTCATGGATTCAATCGTAAAGGCCGGCAGTTCACAACCTGTCTGAATTAAACACTGAATATTTAGTCTTTTTTGTCATATATCCGTATTGACTTTACCAGATTTGAGCCCGTGACTGATATCAAGTTCACGTAAAGTTCACGACCTAATGCTTTTCTTGAACTTGATATTTCTCATGATAAGTAATAAACTGAAGCCCTCATGAGGACCCAAGTGACCAACTTCTTCCAGTATAGACCACAAAATTCGATGAAAAGCCATAATTGGGCTTTAGGTTTAATTGTTGTGCTGATTGGAAGTCTTTGTAACGGTTGCCAGGAGGCAGATACTCTCAAGAGGGAACTCATACTCAAGGCTCAATCGACTATTCTCAAGAAGAAGACTCAATTCGTCCCAAAAGACGGCATGACTATAAGAACCACGTCATTGTACCAAACTGCCAATCCCAATTCGGAAGTGATTCGAAAACTCCCGGCTGAGACTCCGGTTCACCTTCTGGACAAGGTGGGAGATATGTTCAGGGCACGCACGCGAGACGGCAGGGAGGGATACATAGAGCAAAGGGCAGTCGGTGGGGATGAAATAATACATAAAACCCAGGAGCTTAGGCTGTCAATTGAAGGCCTGCCGATTCAGGCGGAAGCGGTCACCAAGACAAAAGCCAATTTCCGGCTTGCCCCAGGCAGACATCATGAGGTAGTCGAGACTCTACCTCCCGGCAAGAAACTCGAAATATATGAACGTGTAGTTACACTTCGCAAGAATACCCCTATAGACAGGAATGCCGTCAAAGGGAAACAGGGATCTGACCAACCCAAGTCACTGGAAGACATCGGGGCTCTGGATGAAAACTCTGAAGACGTCCGCAAGGATGTCTGGTACAAGGTCAAGATAGAAGACGGCAGGGTTGGATACATTTACACTCACAACATGAAACTGACTCCTCCGGATGACATTGCCAAGGCGGTTCCATTCATGCGTATGATAGCCTGGCGCACCGTTAACTCTACCGACGATCCGGACCGTGGTCTGAAAAACAATTATATCGTGGCCTACGCCCCAATAGGTAAGGACGCCGGATGTGACTATACGCGTCTGTACTTTATGAGTTGGTCCCCGAAACTTAAACGACGGATTATAACCTGGCAATTGAGAATCGATGGTATCCTGCCTATTACAGACTACCACTTCGAGGGTAAGCCGGGCTTTAGCATCAGATATTTGCACCCCACAAAGAAAGACCGCCTCGTGCTTGCAAGCTTTGTCTTCAACAAAGGCTCCATAAGAAAAGTCAGCGAAGAAGAAATCCCCAACAACACTGACCTCCACTAGTTGGTCAGCAGGCGCTAACCAGACGAACCATCGCTTTCACAATAGAGTCGTTCAGGATCTGCCGGATTCCTCAGCGAAATTGTTTTGGGGACAATACTGGAGGGGGACAAAACCGAAAAGTGATGAAAAAATGTTCTGGGGGAAGGGAATCATGAGATCATTGTACCTTCTGGCGGACATGTTGTAGAAAACTCTTCTGGATTTGATTTCCGAAGATGACGCGTTGACCCGTTTCCAAATCTGGTTGAATGGCGGGTAAGAACTGATCTCTGGAGATGACTGGGCCAATCTCTCTATTTTTTCAATTTGGCGGTCCATTTCATCGAGTGATGCCATCAACTCACGTGGATCATTGGAACGGTGCAGGATTGAACGCTCCTCAAAAAGTTTCCCCGCCAGCTTGGCCTGACCAGGACTAGCTCCCTTGATCGACTCAGCCAATCCGGGTATCAAATCATTGCGATCTCTGGCGGCCTTGACAAATCTGTCCCAGTTCACCCCGGCCTCAATTCGGACCTCGTTCAGGGTAGGCCGAACAGAGAGAAAAGACAGAAGCGACAGAAACACGAGCGCAACTATAAAAGCCACGCAAAATTCCATGAGCCTGGCAAAAGCCCTTGAAGGAGGCGCCAACCTGTCGGGGCAAAGATTCCTGTTTTCCAGTGACAACGTCTCTGGATTCTGGGATTTAACATTTTGACGATAAAATGCTTTATTATATGTACTCATGAATTAAATTCTTGGAAATCGTGAAAATCGGAGTGTGACGTATTAGAATCATGAACAATTCTTTTTGTTCAGGTCTTTTCTGGCTTTTGATATAATCTGGGGCTAACAAAGTCAACCCTTTTCTGTGTTGACGACGGTCACATGGAGGGCCATCGGGCGACATATTGACAAACTTTGGTTTAAAGCCCAAAATTCAGCTTCATCATTCGCTTCAAATCAGGAGGCATGAACGAAATGAAAGACCATAGCAGACGACAATTTTTAAAATCCACCCTGATATCCGGCGC
>CAZGVM010000167.1:0-2027 GCA_964528855.1 uncultured Desulfomonile sp.
GAATACGAAGGCGAGAACGTCGGATGGGTTGAAGAAGGCTGCAAGAACCTGATTCATCACATCGAGACAGTTAAGAAAGCCGGAATCAACCCGGTTGTGTGTATCAACTCGTTCTACACTGACTCCAAGGCTGAAACAGCGGCAGTCCGCAGGCTTTCGGAATCCGCAGGCGCAAGAGTGGCCGTTTCTGAGCATTGGCTCAAAGGCGGTGACGGAGCCCTCGAATTTGCTGACGCAGTTGTTGACGCCTGCGAAGAAAAGAATGAATTCAAGCTGCTCTACGACCTCAGCATGCCATTGAGACAGAGAATCGAACTCATAGCCAAGGATGTTTATGGCGCCGATGGTGTAAGCTACACCCCCGAAGCCGAAGCAAAGGCCAAGAGAATTGAGGCTGATCCTGAGTTGTCAAAACTCGGCACATGCATGGTTAAGACTCACCTCAGCCTTTCTCACGATCCTAACCTCAAGGGAACCCCCAAGGGATGGGTGCTTCCTGTTCGCGACATCCTTACCTACAACGGCGCAGGATTCGTGGTGCCAGTTGCTGGAACGATCTCACTCATGCCTGGAACCAGTTCGAACCCGGCATTCCGTCGAGTGGACGTGGATGTTGAGACCGGCAAGGTCAAAGGCGTGTTCTAGTACCCTTACTTGAAAAAAGCGAAGGCCCCAAACCCGCTATCGGGACTGGGGCCTTTTTTATTGAGGCGAATTCAGTTTCAACGTTTGACGGGCCGATTCCGGGCGTAAAGAATTCTCAACCCTTCCATGGTAAGATCGTCTTCTATGGCATCCACCAGTTTGGTTTCGGACACGATTACCGGCGCCAATCCACCGGTCGCTATTACCTTTGGTCTGGATTTGAGTTCATCGAACATCCTGGCCAAAATGCCATCTACAAGTGAAGCGTAACCAAAAATTATTCCGGACTGAATTGCAGAGGCTGTATCCTTGGCTATCACTTTAGAAGGGGCGACCAACTCCACGCGGAAGAGCTTCGAAGCCCGATGAAAGAGCGCCTCAGCAGAGATTTTGACTCCGGGCGCAATTGAACCGCCTTCATATTCGCCATTCCTGTTTATGTAGTCAAACGTGGTCGCCGTTCCAAAATCCACCGCTATCAATTCACTCCTGTACTTCTCAAAAGCGGCCACCGCATTTACTATCCGGTCTGCGCCGACCTCCTTGGGATTGTCATAACGAATGGGCATGCCCGTTTTAATTCCAGGCCCCACAAAAATCGGAGTTATGTTCAGAAATTTCTCGCATAACTCCTCGAAGGCGGTCCGGAGCGGAGGGACCACTGACGCTATGATAACATCCTCAATGTTGTTGGGCTCCACACCTGTCATTAGGGTTAGATCTCTGAGTATGAGCCAGAACTCGTCTGCCGTAGCATCCTCCATTGTGCGAATTCGCCTGGTTCCGAAGTGCTTTGCGCCGTCGTACAAGCCAAGAACTATGTTAGTGTTGCCTACGTCAATGGCAAGAAGCATGCCCAACCTCCACTTCCCGTTGTCATTGTCATATTCCAAAGCCACAAGGATATGATGCCCTTCCAGTATAATACAAATGCCGTCGTTCCTGAAATATTTAACTTCGCCTGAAATGATTCCGTCTCATCGAGGCGCTTATGTAATTGGTCCATGCAAGTATGGGCTTCGGCAGATTTTGTTGATGGCCATAAATTCCTGGGGGAGAAAAATATTTGACTGTGAAGGTTTCGCATGGTATTTGTACAATTAGAAGGCCATTAGGAGCAGTTTTAGGACTTTCCCCCACCGCATGAATTTATATAAAATCTAATCGAAGGCACATTCAACCATGAAGCCTACCGGAATAGTAAGAGAAAAAATTTATCTCAAGCACGATATGGGAATGTATCATCCCGAGAGTCCTGAGCGGCTTGAAGTGATCTATCAGATGCTGGATGAGATCGGAGACGCTCTTAATCTCATCGACGTTCCTGCCAGGCCGGCTACCAGCGAAGAACTGTGCATGAATCACGATTCCCGGTATGTCGA
>CAZGVM010000167.1:2037-7290 GCA_964528855.1 uncultured Desulfomonile sp.
TATCGGACACCTCTGGTTGTGAGACTACCTTCCTGGACCCGGACACATCGGCGTGCGAGTATTCGTGGGAAGCCGCAGCTACGGCAGCAGGCGGACTTTTTAACTTGATAGACGCTGTGGTTGATTCCAGGGTCAGAAATGGATTTGCTTTCATCAGGCCGCCTGGCCATCACGCTGAGAGGCGTCGTGCCATGGGCTTTTGCCTCTTCAACAACATAGCCCTGGCGGCTAGATACGCTCTTGACAGGCACAAGATGGAGAGGGTAGCGATAATTGACTGGGATCTTCATCACGGTAACGGGACTCAAAATTCATTCTATGATGATCCTCGAGTTCTTTTCATTTCCACACATCAATATCCCCATTATCCGGGAACTGGCGGCATTCGGGAGATAGGGCACGGGCCAGGAGAGGGCTTCACTGTAAATGTTCCTTTGGCGGCCGGCGCAGGTGACATGGAATATCTCGCAGTTTTCAGAATGCTCATCGAGCCGTTGCTGGACGCTTTCATGCCGGAACTGGTTCTGATTTCGGCCGGATTTGACGCTCATGAAAAGGACCCGCTTGGCGGTATGAATCTGACTGAGGAAGGCTATGACCATCTGACAAAAATCCTGATGCGCAAGGCCTCCGATCTATGTGGGGAAAGGGTTGTCCTCGCTCTGGAAGGCGGCTATAATATTCAATCCCTGAGAAGTTCGGTCAAGCGTATCCTGAATTCTCTGGCAGCCTACGATCCACAAATTCCTGAGCCGCCTGTCGAATTGGACATGGATCGACTGCCGTACACGTTCAAGGCCAGACTGAGAGACATTTTGTCAACCCAGGGCAAATACTGGCCGACATTGCCCCAGTTGATTTGAGAACTGTGACATCCTGTAACTGTCTCGTCTAAAGGGAGCTTGTTGACACTTCAGGGTCCTTTTGCTAATAAAAGACTGAATGCACGGAATATTACTGATAGACAAGCCGGAAGGTTATTCATCCCACCAGATAGTAAAAATCGTCAAGAGACGTTTGGGGAATTTCAAGGTTGGCCACACTGGGACACTCGATCCTGCGGCCTCGGGGCTACTCGTTGTTCTCATTGGAGTGGCGTCACGGTCACTGGATTATCTCGATGAAACCAGGAAAAGATACATTCTCGGGGTGAGGCTGGGTGAGGCCACAGATACCTGTGACAGGGAAGGCCAGATAATTCAGAGCGCCGATGTGGGCCATCTTCAGAAAGATGACGTACTGAATGCGCTGCCAAGGTTCTTGGGAAAAATAGACCAGACACCGCCTCATTTTTCCGCCATCAAGAAAGATGGCGCTCCCCTATATAGATTGGCTCGCAAGGGAATATTTCCAGAGATACAGTCGAGGTCAGTCGAAATATTCTCCCTGGAATTGACAAAGTTCTCTCTGCCGGACATTGAGATAGACATGTTGTGCTCCAAGGGGACTTATGCAAGAGCGCTCGCAAGAGATCTGGGTGAATATCTTGAGGTCGGAGCCCGTCTGGAAACTCTTCGCCGCATTTCTTCCGGACAGTTTGATATCAGCAATTCCGTAGATCTCGATTTTGTCCAGAAAGCTCAGCTAATGGACATCAGGCAACACATCATCCCTCCTGAAAAAGTCCTTGAAAACATTCCACAGATAGTCACAACCGCATCAGAGCTAAAAAAGCTGACACTAGGCTCTTCCATCAGAATATCCAGCGACAGGATTCAGACCCTCATTGATTCCGATGCCCTCCTCAAGCCTCCATTCCGCGTCTGCGCTCCTGCCGGTGGTTTACTGATTCTTGTTCAGGTGAAGCTCGACGACGCTTACGCCGTGGTTTCTCCCACAAAAGTGTTCAACTGGCTCGAGAGTTCCCTAATCTGAGTGACATTCCAAAGATTTATTAACAATATTAAATGACTTCATATTGACAGGTTGAGTTATTTGTGAATAATAGAACTCATGTTAATTCTACATCCTTTTATTATTACAACTATATTTAACTTTATATTGTGAGCATCGATGTTCATCTCATTTAACTACATGGGGTAGAAAAGTATGAGGCACGTATTTCGAATATTGATGTTACTTTCCTGTATAGCGGTCATTGTGACAGTAAAACCTGCAGTGGCGCTTGATGAATCACCGAGTCAGAGATTTTCATCAAACAGTGAAGTAAATCCAGTGTGGATAGTTGTGAATCTTTTCACTGGCCGAACATCCAAACAGGCCGTGATTGTTCAAGAGACACTTGAACGTTTGGGAGCCGAGGGTAGGGGCATAGTCCTGCCATACGCCGAGATCACGGTAGAAAATATGCAGAAAATTCGCCCCAGTTTTCTAGCGTTGAGTCCGAATGGGATACCATGGTGCAAATACAGGGGAAAGAACGGAGAGGATCTGAAGAATTTCTTTGTTGCTCTCAGAATAATCGTAGAGGATATGCGAATACCTGTAATAGGAATTTGTGGCGGTCACCAGGCTCTGGCTCTGGCGTTTGGAGGCAAGGTCGGCCCAATCAGGGGGGGAGAGGATGATTGTCTTCCCTATGGTAGCAACCCCACGGAACGTGGGCGCCATAACCTTGAAATCGTCAAGCATGATCCCCTTTTTCTGGGAATGGGAAAAACGATCAATCTAGTTCAGAGTCATTATGACGAGGTAAAAAAGCTGCCTCCGGGCTTCGTGCTGCTGGCTGAAAACAAACTCAGCCCCTTTCAGATCATACGGCATCCCGAACGCCCTGCTTATGGCGTTCAGGCCCATACAGAATACTACCTGAATTCGCGACCTGATGGTGGAATTTTATTAAGAAACTTTCTGAGCATAGCCAGGACACACAACAAATTCAGCCGCACGCCTCCTCCAGTGGAAAACAGGGATGGACAGCGTGCCGGATTAAATCTTCACGAATCTGGTGTCAAGATGTGGTGAAAATGGTCAGGAAAATGGATTTCCCGAGAACTGAGCGCATCCTGAAATGAAACAGCTCAGGGCTGGAATCTCTAAGATGGGACAATAAAATGAAACTGGTGGTGGACGACCCATTAAAATTTGCTGCCGAAACGGTGGGAAAGGATCCTTTTGCAACGTTTCTGGGTATAAAGGTTGAAGAGGTAAGGGATTCATACTCGAGAGTTTCCATGCTCATCAAGGAAGAGTTCTGCAATGCAGCGGTCAGGGCCCACGGTGGAGCAGTATTCTCCGTTGCGGATCAGGCGTTTGCAATAGCCTGCAATTCACGCGGGTATTCTGCATTTGCTGCTGAGATGAAGATCAATTATTTCCAGGGGGTCAGTCCCGGTCAGACGCTCACAGCCGAAGCCACCCCGTTAGACATAAGAAAAAGAATCAGTTTATGGAACATAGACGTTACCGATTCAGATGGAAACAAGATAGCGGTAGCCCATGGTCTGGCCTATCATTTTGTGAAGTAGTTCCAAAAGGGACACCATGATTGCCGACCACTCTTCAGCCAGAATACTGGTAGTGGAGGATGATTCCTTTAACGGGCCATTCACTCGAGAATTACTTCGTTCTGCCGGCTTCAGGTCCGACCTGGTCACATCCGCCGAAGATGGATTCTCGTTGCTTAAAGAGTCAGTGGATGATTGCCCTGACACCATCTTGCTGGATGTGAACCTTCCTGGCATGGATGGCTTTGAACTGGCCTCGATCCTTAAAGCACACCCCGTCTTTCAATATATTCCCATCATCATTTTCACGGTTCATGACTCTCTGGATCACAAAATAGAGGGTCTTGAGCGTGGAGGAGACGACTACCTGACCAAGCCTTACGAACCGGATGAGCTGTTGGCGCGAATAAATGCAATGCTCAGGATTCGCCAACTTTACATGAACTTGCGAGATGAGAGGAACAAGAACCGAATATTAAGTCATGCAATCGACTCATCCGATCGTTTGAGCGGGCTTCTTGGGCGTTCCTCAAAGATGAGACCGATATGCCGCATGATACTTGACATTTCCGGCAGCGACTCGAATGTCCTCATCCATGGAGAGTCAGGTGTTGGAAAGGAAGTTGTGGCTCGGGCCATTCATCAGGAGAGCCTCAGAAAGAAAGGCCCCTTCATGGTGGTTAACTGCGCCGCTTATGCTGAAACACTTCTTCAGTCCGAATTGTTTGGACACGAAAAAGGGGCCTTCACCGGCGCTGTAAAGGCCAAAAAGGGCCGTTTCGAACAGGCCGCTGGTGGGGCTATTTTCCTGGACGAGATTGGTGAGATAAGCTTGCCGACTCAAGTGGTCCTGTTGCGGGTCATACAGGAAAAATGTTTCGAAAGAGTAGGAGGTGAACGCACAATCCCCACTGACGCCAGGGTAATTGCCGCTACCAATAAAGATCTCAAGGCCGCCATGAACGCCGGAACATTCAGGGAAGACCTTTTTTACCGGCTAAATGTTATCTCCATTGAAATTCCTCCGCTCAGAGAGCGCAAGGAGGACATTCCGGGTCTGGTAAAGAACTTCGTGGAAAAGTTCAACCAGCGTTTCAACAAGTCTGTGGCCGGTTTGAACGCAGATGCAATGGATCTCATTTTTTCCTACTACTGGCCAGGTAATGTTCGAGAGCTTGAGAATGTTGTTGAACGATCCGTGGTGCTGTGTAAACATGAACTTATAAGACCTGATGAGCTTCCTGCCGAATTGACAAACACGGACAAAGCTGTAACAGGGATCAAAGAAAAATCAAATCTCGACAATGTTGAGAGAGAACATGTAAGGTCGGTGCTGGAGAAGTGTGGCTGGAACAAGTACAAGGCGGCCCAGGCTATGGGAATAAGTAGAAGCACATTATACAGCAAAATGAAGAAACATAACCTCATCCCGCCTGATACGCAAACCAACATCAAATCCCGCATCATGACCAAGGCCCAGACGTTTTGATAGTTAAATTTTTTAAAGGGCGCCACCAGATCAACGGTGAAGCTGTCCCATGCCTTCTTGCTATAAGAGAAAACAAGGTTTGGAAGCATTCGGTAAGTCCTATAGAAATCTTAAACCCAAAAGACTACACTCTGACGCCCGATTGCCAAAAAATAGCCGAACTGGATTTTCTGGACACTGAGATCGAAGCTGTGGAGACCTTGGTTGACGCGCTTGTTTCAAGCGACATCCTGGCAAAAAACAGCAATATTTCCGGAGAATCAGCATTGTATATACTGGTCAATGAAACCTTGGTTGTCTTGAAAGGTCTTATGGATGACAATGAAACTGTCATGTCCGAAGATTTTAGCTTGACAG
>CAZGVM010000168.1:0-7263 GCA_964528855.1 uncultured Desulfomonile sp.
TCCGCAAAACACGGCGGCTCAGTGAACGTCAAAACGGTTCTGCGATTATTATTAATCAATGAGTATTGCACGTCAAAAGTGATGATTCCCTGGACGGCGCCGATCTAGGACAGACATTTCTCAATGGCGACCAGCAGCTGTCGCTGCAATGTTGAGAAATCAAGAGCGGATTTTATGCCTGCAGCTCGTCGGTGTCCTCCGCCCCCGAACTCCGCAGCTATTACCGATACGTCCAGATTACCTTTCGACCGGAGGCTTACTCGGGTTAAATCCTTGGAAACCTTTGTCATCAATACGCCGACTTCAACTCCCCTGGTCTCCCTCAATTTGTTCACAAGGTTTTCAGCATCGGATAAAGAGGCCCCAATCTCCTTGAAGTCCGAGAGATAGAGTTCACTCAGAGCCACCTTTCCTTCCAGGAAAAACTTCAATCGATTCAGCACCAGACGTTCAAGAGAGATTCGTTCAATGGGATGTTCTTCAAAGAGGAACTGGGTTATCTGATAGGAATCGATTCCGGATTCGCACATTTCGGCGGCAAGTCTGAATGTAGAGCTATTGACTCCCTCGAATCTGAAGCAACCGGTGTCTGTAACCAAACCCGTGAATAAGGCTTTGGACGCAGCGTAAGATGGGTGATGCCCCATCTCTTTCAAGACATTGAAAACCAGCGATGATGTCGAATTTGCGTCGGCCCTGACCAGGTTCAGGTCGCCGTAACCTGGATTTGTAGGATGATGATCTATATTGATCACCTGCACTTCCGACCTGATCCTTTCAATACTGGGAACCACTCTTTTCTGGTCAGCAGCGTCCAGGGCCAGGACCAGACCGGGGTTGATATCCGTAATATCAGGACTGACGATGGCTTCTTCTATCCCCGTAAGAAATGAAAACATCTGAGGCGGGGGGGACTCCAACGCGAGAAAGGAGGTCTTCCCCATTTCCTTTAGTGACAGGTGGAATCCAAGGCTTGAGCCAATAGCGTCTCCGTCGGGATTTGTGTGAGTAACTATCAGGATGCGGTCTGAATTTTTAATGGCGCCACAGATGTCATCAAACATTGTCTTCCCTATCTGGAATTATTTTGTTCAGAATGGTGTTAATCCTGTCCGAATAATCGAATGACGAATCATATGTGAAAGTAATTTGAGGCACATATTTTAGATCAAGTTCATCCCTGAGTCTTTTTCTGATAAATCCCTCTGCAGATTGAAGACCTGCCAGATGAGCTTCTGTTTTTCCATCAGCCAGACAGCTAAAGAATATCCTGGCTGATTTCAGATCTGCGCTCATTCTAACCTCTGTAATGGTTACTCCCTCGACCCGCGGATCCTTTATGTCGTCCCTGATGATGTCGGATACGACCTCTCGAACAAGGTCCGCTACTCTATTTTTTCTAAAGTTGGTCATGTGGAACTCTTTCCGGGATGTTGGAGCAGGAGCCCCTGAGACTTGGCAAATTCCCTTGAAAATAATATTTGTAGCCAAAAGAGATTCTGTACAAAAAGTCCAACTAATTGTCAAACATTCCCGAACTGCACAATTTCCGTAGTAAATGATACAATCTCAGCCATCTGTAATTCCTCGATGAAGTGGTGAACCGTTTCCAGCATTCTATGGGCGTGCGCTGAGTCATTGGAAACAACTGCCACCGCCAGGGTAGCGGCCTGCCATTTGTCATTATCTCCTACTTCGGCTATAGAAATGTCAAACTTGGAACGAAGCTTACCCATGACGCTTTTTATAATCTGGCGTTTTTGTTTGAGCGAAAATGAATGGTGTATCAAGAACTTGAAAACAGCCACTCCAACTACCATGTAATCAAGTCTCCACAAAATGAAATGAGGCGTGCCACGACGCCTCAACTTCACCATTATGATGTTAGAATGATTTGATGAATCAAGTTGGGCTCAGACTCATAGTTTTGCCGATTCCTTGGAAATGACAAATGCCTCTATTATATCTCCCGCCTTGATGTCCCTGAAGTTTTCAATGCCTATACCGCATTCATAACCTTCCAGGGCTTCCTTGACATCATCCTTGAACCGGCGCATCGATCCAATTTTTCCCGTATGCACCACCACATTGTCTCTGAGGAGACGGATCTGGTTTGATCGTTCAATCTTGCCGGATGTTACATGGCAACCAGCAATCATTCCAATCTTGGGCACACTAAAGGTTTGTCTGACCTCAGCCCTTCCAATCACGGATTCCTTTTCGATTGGCGCCAACAGACCTTCCATGGCTTTGCGAACATCCTCAATGGCTTCATAAATCACAGTGTATAGTCTGAGATCTATCTTCTCCTGCTCCACCAACTGCACCGTTTTGACAGTCGGTCTCACATTGAAGCCGATGATGATGGCTTTGGATGCGCTAGCAAGCATTACGTCAGATTCGTTCACTGCGCCTACACCACTGTGGATGACCTTTTGATTGACTTCCGAGGAAGGTATCGCCAAAAGAGCCTCTTTTAAGGCCTCTACCGACCCCTGGACATCAGCCTTTATTATGATGTTCAATTCCGGCTGTTCCATCCGGGTCATTCTGGCCATCAGGTCTTCCAGGGACGCAGGAGATGATGAGGCTGCCGAGTCCTCTCTAATTTTCTGCTGACGATGGGCCCCGATTTGCCGTGCCAATCGCTCTTCATCAACGACCAGGAAGGGCTCTCCCGCTTCAGGGACGCTTGAAAAACCCTGAATCTCAACCGGGGTTGCAGGACCAGCTATCTCAAGTGAGCGCCCTTCGTGATCCAGCATTGCCCTGATCTTCCCAAAATGGACGCCAGCTACGAAAGGTTCGCCAAGTTTCAGGGTTCCCTCTCTAATCAAAACAGTCGCAACCGGACCTCGTCCCTTATCAAGTCTGGCTTCGATGACCGTGCCAATGGCCTTTTTGTTCGGGTTCGCCTTTAGTTCAAGCATTTCGGCCTGCAGCAGTATCAGATCAAGAAAATCCTCGACACCGACACCTGTTTTGGCGCTGACTTCGGCGAACAATGTGTCGCCGCCCCAAGCCTCAGGAATAAGGTTTAACTCGGATAGCTCCCGTAAAACCCGATCCTTGTCGGCTTCCGGTTTGTCTATCTTGTTGACTGCCACTATTATGGGAACATTAGCCGCCCGTGCGTGATTGATGGCCTCTTTTGTCTGTTCCATCACGCCATCGTCCGCAGCCACAACCAGGATAACGAAATCTGTAACCTGCGCGCCTCTGGCCCGCATGGCCGTAAAGGCCTCGTGACCCGGCGTGTCAAGAAAAACGAGTTCTCCCTTTGGGAGACGAACCTTGTAAGCTCCTATGTGTTGGGTTATACCTCCGGCCTCTTGGTCGGTAACATGTGTTGATCTTATTCTATCCAGGAGCGAAGTCTTGCCGTGGTCAACATGACCCATTACGGTGATTACCGGTGGTCGCGAGACCAGGTTCTCTGTTGTATCTGCGATCTTCTCCGGCAACATGTCCTTTTCTGTCGGGCGACTGGTCTCAGTCTCAAATCCAAACTCGTTGGCCACCAATGTGGCAGTATCAAAATCGATAGCCTCATGCATAGCCGCCATTATGCCGAGCCGGATCAATTGCTGAATCACTTCGGCCGCTTTTACGCTCATTTTGTGGGCCAAACTGGATACCGTCACAATCTCCGGAAGCTTGATTCTTCTCTTAATGGCCTTGGGTGTCGTGATTTCCGTTTTACGGGGTTTGGGCTTCTTACCCTTTTTTACGCGACCTCCTCGAGGACGATCATCATATAAATCGGCTACATTTATGATTTCTTTGGGTTTTCTAACCTTACCCTTTTCATCATCAACCTTTTCATCAGAAGCCGACCGAACTTTTTTATCTTTTTTCCGTTTGGGACGACGTTCATCATCTATGGGAATTTCCACGATCATGGGTCTGGCTGGTTGTTCAAGCCTTCCAGGGGGGCGTGTCCCCTGCGGTTGCTGGGGGGCGTGTGGACGAGGAGCGAATTCGGAGACAGAAGCTCTCGGAGCAGCCGCGTTTGGATGCGGTCTGTGAGCTTGTGGTCTGACTGGTGGTGGGGTCGGTCGTTCCCGTTCGGGTTCCTTGGGCGGATCCTTCTTCAGTTGAACTCTGCCTATAATTTGAGCAGGCTGCATTCTCTTGTCTTTCTTCTTCTTTTTGCGAGCGGCTCTGTCCTCGGCAGATTCAGCGCCATCGTCCGTTTCTCTGTTGGAGGATTCGACAGTAGTTGTGACAACAGATTGCGTGGTATCTGAGGTTAAGTCCGTGGTGATTGCTTGCTCTGTCAAAACGGCCCGTGGTTGGGCTTCCTGATTACTCGATGTTTTGGGTTGTTCCATCGGATGAACGTCCGAGGCGGTTTTTCCCACAGATGGAGCGACGACTGCCGATGCCTTGGATTTAAGCGCCTGCTCAGATTCAGTATCAGAGGCAGGGCGGTCCGACGAAACTAGTGTAGAGTCCTTTTTAGGAGGCCTGGGGGCCATTTCAATGATTCTGGCCGGTTCGTGTTTGCGTTGCTTGCGAGCCTGAACGCCTTTGCGAAAATCCATGGATCCAGCTTGAGGCGTTGTCACTTTTGCCGGCTCTCTGACTTCCTCTTCTACCTGTTCAATTTCATGCGTAGCATCATCGGGAGATTCAACAAAAACCTCGCCGGTTTCAGGATGAGGAGGTGTTTTTGCTCTGCGACGAATGACGGTCGGTCTGATCCTTTGCTCCACCACTTCCCGTTTAGGTATTGCGGTGATCAAATGGGCCCGGAGCGCCGAAGGGTCATCTATCTCGAGAGGGCTGTCAGGTCCATCAACAGAGAACCCCATAGTGACGAGTTCTTTTAATAAATCCTCGTTTTTGACCTTTAAATCTCTTGCTAGGTCATCAACGGTAAGCACGGTCATCCGAATACCTCTTTTTCTAGCCCTCTTTGGAGAAATCAATTCCGACGTCATCCGCCGAAACTGGACTTTTCAGAGCCCTTGAAAATAAATTTTTGCGTGTAGCTTTTTTGAAACACGCTTCCGAGGGGCACACATAGCAGCCTCTACCTTCAACAAAATGTCCTTCAGGGGCCACAGTCAGTCTGCCACCCAACAATTTGAATCTGAGCAGGTTCCTCACAGGTAACTTCTTACGACAACTAATACAAGTCCTGAGAGGAACGTGCCCTCTATTTGTCATCGCCTTCGGCTTCGCTGGAATGCTTCAGGGCAAGAGACGAAACTCCAGCCTCCCACAGACCATCGCCGGTGTCATCCTGTTCATCTTGTGATTCATCGACGTCTTCAGACAAATCCTCTGATTCGGCCTCTTCCACATCATCCAACTCAGCATCTTCCTCATCATCTTCATCTGTGACTGGATTAGCCAGATACCTCAGGGCTCCATGCTGCAGAGCCAGCCCCTTTTCATTTGTTATTCCCATGAAACTGGTCAACTCTGCGAGAGTGGCTCTCGCAATGTCTTCAGGACTTCGATACCCATTGTCAAAAAGAATACTGGCTGTTTCCTCATCCATACCGTCGATTGCCAGTAGTCGTTCAAAAGACTCGCCAGTCACCTTTTCATCTTTTGATTCGCTTCTGACATCAATTTTCCAGCCGGTGAGCCTGGCAGCCAATCTGACGTTCTGTCCCCTCTTACCTATGGCTAACGAAAGCTGGTCATCAGCGACGATGACTTCCATGGCGCCGATTTCCGAGTCGATGATGACTTTTGATATTTCAGCGGGAGCCAGAGCGTTGCAGACGAATCTAGCCGGATCATCATTCCAGGGGATGATGTCAATTTTTTCACCACGAAGCTCCTGAACCACCGCCTGGACTCTGGATCCTTTCATGCCGACGCATGCGCCGACAGGATCGACATCTGCGTCGGACGAACGAACACCAATTTTTGCCCGCTGGCCTGGTTCACGCGCCGCGCACATTATTTTTACGATGCCTTCAGCTATCTCGGGAACTTCCTGCTCAAACAGTTTTATGAGGAACGAGGGCGCAGACCTTGATAGAATTATCTGGGGATCCTTCTGAGTCCTCTTGACGTCTGTGACCAATGCACGCAAACGCTCACCCGGACGGTAAGTTTCACGAGGTATCTGTTCAGTGGCCGGTAAAATAGCCTCAGCCTTTCCAAGGTTCACCACTGTATTGCGTTTTTCGAAGCGCTGAACCACTCCTGTAACTATGTCATTTTTGCGATCCTTGTATTCGGCGTAAATATTCTCGCGCTCCGCATCCTTAACCTTCTGTATAATAACCTGTTTTGCCGTTTGGGCTGCTATCCTTCCAAAAGTCTCAGTGTCCATTTTTACACCGAGTTGGTCTCCAATTTCCGCTTCCTGGTCTAACTCTCGCCGGGCTGTATCCAGGTCAATTTGGACCATTGGGTCTTCCACATTCTCTACCACGTCCTTGAAAAGGAAGACCTCAATTTCACCCGTCGTGGTGCTGTACTGGGCTTCCAGCTCCACTTTCGGGCCGAATTTTTTTCTTGCGGCTGATACCAGCGCAGCCTCCAAAGCTTCGACAAGCGTATCTCGCGCTATGCCCTTCTCTTTGGCGACCTGATCTATCATACGGTCCAAATTTCCCATCATCATTCTCCCGTTTTCACGGTTCCTCTTCTTAAGTCATTCCGAAACAACATTTCCGGGTTTAGATCTAGGCGAGCCTTTTCAACCATCTGAGGAGATATTTCAACCTCAACGCTGTCAAGTTCGACTACAATGTTGGAGTTCTTAAAGCCTTTGAGCAAACCGATGAAATTTCTTCTTCCGTTAAGCTTGGCAACTGTCTTTATCCTCACAGGATTGCCGGCAAATCTCTGGAAGTCGCCCGGTTTACGCAAAACCCGATTGATTCCAGGTGAAGAAACCTCAAGGGTGTATGACTGTTCTATCGGGTCTTCAATGTCCAAAAGAGCGCTCATTTGCCTGCTGCACGTTTGGCAGTCATCAAGGCTGACGCCGGAAGGGCTGTCAATAAATAGCCTGAGCACCCATTTCCCGAGTTCAAATTTAAATTCTATCTCGACCAGTTCGATGCCATCAGCCTCGAGCGCCGGTTCCAATATAGTCCACAATTTTTCGATAAGTGGTCGATCCATAAAACCTTGTGATAAAAGTAGGTTAAAGTCGGGACTTAGAGTTTCCGTATAAGCTGCGTTCCACAATAAAAAACCCGGGATAAGACCCGGGTGGTTCATACCACTCACTGGAGCGGGCAACGGGGCTCGAACCCGCGACATCAAGCTTGGGAAGCTTGCACT
>CAZGVM010000169.1:0-7157 GCA_964528855.1 uncultured Desulfomonile sp.
GCTGCTGTCGGAATGATTTTTGGAATAGTTTTTGGCAAACAGGTTTTTGGTGGATTCGGGCGGAATGTTTTTAATCCGGCCATCGTCGGGCGCAGTTTCGTATATGTTTGTTTCCCCTTGCACTTGACATCGCAATGGATGGCCCCGACTACGGACATCTGGGGTAGACTGGCAAAGTATACCGATATTGACGCCATGACCACTGCTACCCCCTTGGTGAGTTTTAAACAGACTCATGTGTTGACAAGTTTTCCCGACCTATTTTGGGGGAACATATCAGGTTGCATAGGTGAAACATGTGTTCCGGCCATTTTACTCGGAGGGGCCTACATAATTTATAGAGGGGCTGCAGACTGGCGTTATCCGGTTTCATGTATATTCGGCGCAATGTTTCTGAACGCGATTCTGACCCTCTCCGGCTCTCCAAACGTGCTTGACCCCTTAAGAAACCTCCTTTCAGGCAGCCTGCTCTTTGGGGCATTTTTCATGGTTACCGAACCGGTTTCAGGTTGTGTCAAATCGCAGGCAAAACTGGTTTACGGATTTTTGATTGGATGTCTGTGGATAATCATCAGGAGTTTTTCCGGTTTTCCGGAAGCCACTTCTTTCGCTATCCTTGTCGGAAATACTTTTGGGCCGCTTTTTGATGAAGCGGTGACGGCCTGGGAAAAAAGAAGGAACACCCGTTTACAAGCGTCTTGAAATGACTTTTATCAAGAACATAGCTTTTATATTTGTCATAGCTTTCCTGTTCGCCGGAATGACTTCAGCGGTCAACACGGGTTTGTCCAAAAGGATTAAGCTTAACGAGGAGACCAGGGTAAACAGGCAACTTCTCGAAGCTTTGGGAATCCCCTTTTCAGACAACTCCAGTCCGGAAGTGATTCGGGAAATAAAATCTAAACGCGTTAAGTCAGTAACACTTGGGAATGAGACGGTTTTTGCCGGAATCAGTGACCAGGGATCCATCGACAGATTTGCTTTTCCGGTTTCTGGCAAAGGATTATGGGGTTCAATACAGGGACTTTTGGCTCTAAACAAAGATTTGACCCGTGTAGAGGGCGTAATTTTCACATCTCATGTAGAAACCCCTGGGCTGGGCGCCAGAATAGATGAACAATGGTTCAGGGATCAGTTCAAAGGGATTGAGCTTTCAAGGAAAGCCTCGGAGGACAAATTCCTAAGAATAGGATCAGGCAGCAGGGATTCCCTAAACCGGGTGGATTCGATAACCGGCGCTACCATCACATCAATGTCCGTCGAAAAAATGATCAATGATGCTATTCGCTCGATAGTGTCGGAAAAAGATAAAATCAGGGGGATTGATTGGCAGTCTCTTCCAGAAAAATAGCTCTTGACGGCATTTGGTATAATAACCCTATTTTCAGACAGGTGTTAGGCATTTGTTCCACTCTTGCCGTCACAAACCTCGTCACTAATACTGCTGTCATGTGCCTGGGTCTCATTTACACTAATGCGGTCTCATGCGCTACCGCCTCTGCGCTTCGGAGTATCACCCCGTTTAGGCTGAGAATGATATCATCTACACTCATAATTGCTGCCTACGTGATAGCGCTGCACAATTTCCTGATGGCATATCTCCCTGATATTAGCGCTCAATTAGGTCCTTACGTGGGTTTGATAATTACCAATTGCATTGTGTTGGGCCGGGTAGAAGCTTTTTCAATACAGAACAAGCCGTGGCCTGCGCTTGTGGACGGAGTGTCATCAGCGGTGGGCTATTCGCTGGTATTGCTTTTGATAGCCGTGTTTCGTGAGGGATTGGGATTTGGCTCCATAGCAGGAATCAGTCTTCCGTTCAGTTTCACCAAGTGGACCATAATGGTCATGGCTCCGGGAGCTTTCTTCATGGTAGCCATCGTAGTATGGATTGCGAGATGGTGGGACATGCGAGCGGAGGAATCGCGAAGAGCCCAGAAGTGATATCTCATAGTTGAACAGGGAGATGGTCATGAGTGAGGTTAGCGCCTTTGTAATATTTTTCGCATCAATTTTTACGAGCAATATACTATTGACGAACTTTCTGGGGATGTGCTCCTACCTGTCCGTTTCAAGAGAACTGAAAACGGCCTGGGGATTGGGAGTCGCAGTAGTATTGGTAATAACAATAACATGTGTGGCCAATTACTTCGTCTATTATCATCTGCTTGTTCCACTGAACCTTGAACATCTGGAGTTTATTGCTTTCATAATAGTTATTGCGGCTCTGGTTCAGGTTGTGGAGATGATTATAGAGCGAACCTCGGATCGTCTTTACGCCGCATTGGGCATTTTCCTTCCACTGATAACGGTGAATTGTGCAGTGTTGGGAGCAGCGCTGTTCATGATCATTAGAAAATACGATTTTTACCAGTCCCTGGCTTACGGAGCCGGTAGTGGAATTGGCTGGATGATGGCAATTATGGCGCTGGCAGGTATTAGAGCCAAGATGTCGAGACGCTCCAGGGTAATTCCTGCTTTGGAGGGACCGGGAATCGTGTTGATTGTGACTGGAATCATCGCTTTGGGTTTCATCGGTTTTAGTGGGATCGTTCAAATCAATTGATGCTTTAAAAAGGTCCGTCCAGTGTCTTCAAGTTTTTTAATGCCTGCATTTTCTATCGCCTGCCTGGCCACCGTTCTGGCGGTTATCATTCTGTTGGCCGAACGCTTCCTCATGGATTACGGCGAGGTAGATCTGCAGGTCAACGACAAAACGTTCAGGGTAAAGGGAGGCTCTACCGTACTGAGCACACTGAAACAGGAAAAGATTTTCATACCATCAGCCTGCGGGGGGAGGGCCACGTGCTCATACTGCAAAGTCACTGCCGTCAGCGGATTTGGGGACGTTTTGCCAACTGAGACCCCCTTGCTCACCAAGGAAGACCTGACGCAGAACATTCGGCTTGCATGCCAGATAAAAGTCAAGAATAACTGCGCAATCAGAATTCCCAAGGAATTGTTTAGCATAAAAGAGTTCAAGGCGCGCGTCGATTTTATAGGTGACCTGACATACGACATCAAATATTTTCGATTTGAACTCCTGTCGCCATCGGAAATTGACTATAAGGCGGGGCAATATGTTCAGGTGCAATCACAGCCTTATGGCGACATCGCTGATTCGGTATACAGAGCGTATTCGATGTGCGGACACGCGGAAATCAAAAATCAGGTCGAATTAATGGTCCGGTTAGTTCCTGACGGTATTTGTACGACGTATCTTTTCAATCACGTAAAAGTCGGAGATGAAGTTTTGTTGACTGGCCCTTACGGTGATTTTTACTTAAGGGAATCTGACCGGCGAATGATTTGTATAGCCGGTGGGTCTGGAATGGCCCCCATTCGCTCTATCATAAAGGGCATGTCAGCGGAGGAAATAGAAATACGCAGGCCAATTTTCTTCTTTGGCGCCAGAAGCAGAAGTGATTTGTTTATGATGGCGGAGTGGCAAGAACTCGAATCGAAACACGCGGCATTTAAATTTGTCCCGGCTTTATCTGCGCCTGAGCCTCAGGACAACTGGAGCGGAGCGTCTGGCCGTATAACGGATGTGGTCGCCCAATATGTCCCGGACGCGCACCACTGCGAAGGATACCTCTGCGGTAGCCCGGGGATGCTCAATGCATGCGTCGAGGTTCTAACCAGACTCGGAGTAAAAGAGGAACACATTTATTATGACAAATTTGCCTGACAGGCCTCTGAAAAGTGATCCGCAACTTTTCGAAACAGAAGAGAAGCTGCATCAGGGTAATTACATGAGAGGAGAGGCTAGGCCTCTCAGCCGGCTCCTCGATGATGACAAAGCATTGGTTTCCAGTCTGGATTTGGACATGGATTTTGTAACAAACCTTTTGGACAGACTTTATCATGAGGCAGGCGCCGGCATGGGAGATACGGTTCTGGTAGATGGGAAATATGAGGTGTCATTACGAGAGGATCGAGGTAAGATTGCCTGTCCATGGGGTGACAGATATTTTGCTCCAAAAGCTGTCGTATTGGCCCGTAATATCAAGAATAACCAGGAAATAAAATACAGTATCCTCGGACTGCACATGATCAGACGTCACGGCTTCTTTCAGGGGTCAGGCAGCCCCTTCAGAATAGATCCCAAAGACCTGAAAAGCTTCTTTGAATTGTGATTGAACAGTTTCCCGAAGTGATAGCCAGACAGAGAGTTGGCCGGTCCCATGACACATCCATCAGACTGACAGGTTGACCATGGAATAGCATTTGAAGCCCATCCTTTTGGCGGCGGCCAATGATCATCAGGTCTTTCGTCCTTTGCCTTTTTGACAAAGAGTCAATCCGAACAAAGCGGCGCCAACGGCTCCGGCCACTTGTGTATCCCATTTGGCGCTAAGCGGTTCAATGCCCAGTTTTCTCATGAGGCGATCTCGCACTCCCCTGTTCTTGGCCATACCGCCGGTCACGGCAAATTCGGCCTCAACCCCTACCCTCTGTGCTAACGAATAAATCCTTTCAGCCATTGCGGAGCAGTATGCGGCAAGAACCTCATTGGTGGACAGCCCTTTGCGCAACAAGGCTGTGGCTTCTGACTTGGCGTAGACGACACACGCGCTGGACACCGGAGGGGGATCAGACGCAACCATAAAAGACCGATCTCCCACCTCACCAATGGGCACTGACAAAAGGTCAGCAAAAACTTCCATACCCCGCCCTGTGCCGGCCGCGCATTTGTCATTCATCAGAAAATTGGTGACCTTACCCTTCTCATCACATTTTATTACCTTAATGTCCTGACCACCAACATCCAGAACTGTCCTGACGCAGGGCCCATAAATGAAGTTTGCTCCCCTGGCATGACAGGCGATCTCTGTCACTGTTCTATCCGCCATGGGAACGTTTACGCGACCATAACCCGTGCCAATGCAGAAACTTATGTCTTCGAGTTCCATCGAGGCTTTTCCCAGCGCAACCTCTAGAGCATTACGAGCGCTGCTGGGACTGTCGGATCCAGTTCTAACATTGCTGTAAACGTAAAGTTCCCCATCACACATTATGGCGGCCTGAGTAGACACCGATCCGACATCTATGCCAAGAGTTACATATTCTGAGTCTTTCATTTTAATGTCCGGATTTGCCCATGTGGATTCTTTCCACCTCCAGAACTCAGTCTGAGCCGTATCAATCATTAATACTTACTCCGGTATTTTTTATGCTCATCCGAATGCCTTTAAAGCATTGGACACAATAGGGAATAAATGAATTAATTTCAGTAATTGCCTTTTCTTCCCTCCACAGCGGCTATGAGGGCTGCCCCAGTGGCAGCGCCATATTCGGGATTGTCCGGAATCAAAATATTTTCGACCCCAATTTCACGCTTCATCGAAGACACAAAACCATTATTGCGAGCCAGTCCACCCATTAGAACGATGTCCAACTGAAGTCCGACTCGTCTGATCATGGATGCTATTCTGGAGGCGACGGCATCGTGGATAGCCCTGGATATGTCCATTTTTGGAGTCTTGGCGTGTATGAGACCAATGACTTCAGATTCGGCAAAGATCGTGCACTGAGCGTTCATGGGTATTGGATTATTTGATCTCAAGGCAATCTCGCCCATTTCATGAACTGTGGTTTCCAACGCCCTTGCCATGGCTTCAATGAATGAGCCCGCCCCTGCTGCGCATTTTTCATTGATTGCAAAATCCTGGACTGATCCATTTACCTCAAAACGCACCACCCTGGCCTCTTCGGCTCCAACATCGACAACTACACGACTCGATGGGAAAAAGTATAGTGAAGAGGCCGCCATTGATCTTGCCTCATTTACCTGAACGTCAGCCTGAGCTATCGACTTCATCCCTGATCCAGTTGCGCCGACATGCCGCAACTCCAACTCATCAAGCCCTGCTTCGCTCAATGCTATGCCTAATGACTTTCGCACTGCTTCCGACTGGTCAAAACCGGTTGTAGCTTCTCCTCGTCCAACAATTTCATTATCACGGATTATTACCGTCCTGGTATTTCTTGCTCCGCAATCTATCCCGGCTGTGATCATGGGGCAATCCTCCGTATTCTTGATAAGCAAAAAGCAGCCTGTCTTGCGTCGAACACACGAATTTTGTCTGATGTTTCCAAAGGGCATTCAGTCGAATGGCAATATCAAGGTCATCAGCGACAACTCAGGCCATGGCTGTGCCGGTCCGAACCGTCATAACAGGGCATCTATTTGCCACAGAGCAACCACCCTGTGTGGAATAATCTCAACCAATCCATTAATGGCGGCTTGCCCCATTAGAATACCATTCTTTGATCTTTTTTGGAGATAAAGACACTGTGTCTTGAAACCTTTCAGAGATAGTTCTAAAATAAAGACTCTAATCGAGGAGGTGGCAAATGTCTATTGACGATGAGATTGTCATAAACCCAGAGTTAAGCGCCGAATTCAGATCATTCGAAGAATTCTGCGATGAAAATTCCGGATCAGAAAAAATGTATCTCGAGTTGATAGCCCAAAACCCCACAGCCATGGACTCGGTCACCATCGCCTTTTGCATGAGGCGCCTTGTGAAATTGTCGAAAGAATTTGTAGAGAGGGTGTTTATTTCGGTGAAAGACGACGAAATACCTGATCTCACGGATCTACTAGCAACCAAAGGCATCCAGCTCGATAAAAATCATTCGGGAAAATTGCGAGAAATCATTTTTGCTTTCAGAGACTCTGAAGATGAACAAACAAGGGCAGAATTGTCAAAGGCCCTAACACTTATCACGTTGACCAGGGAAAAAAGGCGTGTCGTCTTTAACGTTGGGGAATCTTACAAACCACCTGATGAAGGTTGGTTGGCCGAAGACTTTGACGGAGATGACAGCGCCTATGAAATGGTTCGCGCCGTTGAAAACCCGCATTGGTCAGGTGAAGAGGAGATTTGAACAGCATGAAGACTGACAGCTTACTCGCTCCGGCCTCAGAAAATGCCCACCAAGTAACTGATTTAATTACAAAAGACAAACGGCGGGCTGCTGAAATAATGGCGTCATTGAGTCCGGAAGAACAAGTGTCACTTGTTTCTCATCAGGCCTACACTGATCCCAAAAAGGCACAGGAAATTATTTTTTTACTTGATGATGACCACGGGAAACAAATAGTTGATGGAATCGGCGACAGAGCCTTGTTCAGGATCATGAAATCC
>CAZGVM010000170.1:0-3659 GCA_964528855.1 uncultured Desulfomonile sp.
CTCCACTTCCTGGAACTCCATGAGAACGGTCTCTATCTGGGAAGGGAATACATTTACTCCGCTCACTATCATCATGTCATCTGAACGCCCCAGAATTTTGTCCATGGTTGTCAGAGTTCTTCCGCATGCGCATTTCTCACGTCTCAAAGCGCAGATGTCGCGGGTTCTGTACCTGATCATGGGCATGGCCCTGCGTTGAAGAGCGGTGAATACCAGTTCTCCCTCTTCCCCTTCCGGCACGGGCTCCAATGTTCCTGGATCGACTATTTCGGATAGAACATGGTCTTCGTTTATGTGTCTGTTATAGTGTTCACACGTGAAAGAGACACCCGGACCCATCAGTTCCGTCAGTCCGTAGTGTTCGTAGGCGTGGATGCCGCCGCGCTGCTCTATGTCTGCCCGCATCTCCACAGTCCACGGTTCAGCTCCGAAATGGCCCGTCTTGAGCGTTGAGTTCCTGATGTCCACCCCCATCCTCTCAGCTCGCTCAATAATCGTCATGCAGTAGGAAGGCGTGCAGCACAAGGCCGTCGTGCCAAAGTCCTGAATGAGCATTATCTGCCTTTCAGTCATTCCGGCGCCAGACGGAACCACCGTGCATCCTATTCTTATGGCGCCCTGGAGGAATCCAAGTCCTCCAGTGAAAAGACCCATTCCATAAGCGTTCTGGAGAATGCTGTCGGTCCTGACCTCCTGAGCCCAAAGCCCTCTGGCCATACATTCCGTCCATTGCTCCAGATCATCTGCCGTATATGGACCTGTGATAGGTTTTCCCGTGGTGCCTGATGACGCATGGATTCTAACCACTTCCGACAGAGGAACCGCGCACAATCCGAAAGGATAATTGTCCCTCAAATCCGTCTTGACAGTGAATGGGAACTTCGCAATGTCGCCGATCTGCTGCAGGTCGGAGGGTTTTACGCCCTTCTCATCAAAGGCCTTCCTGTAAAACGGGATTTTCTCATAAACCCATTTCACAGTCTCTTTCAGTTTCTCCAACTGAAAGGCCTTCATTGCGTTGTCGTTCATGGTTTCGAATTTCTCGTCCCAGTACTTTTTAGACATGCCGGTCCTCCTAAATGACAGGGGTGTTTTGAGTTGTATATAGATTTAATTCAGGAAAGCCGAAAAGGACACTTGAATAAGTAATCCAAAATCCCATGTGATGTCAAAAGGAAAGTTCCGGTTGTCATCAAAAAACAATTTTTCGCCCTGTACTAAACTTCACTGGAGTGAAAGTCGAACGTGAAAGGAACTGTCCAGGATTTCAGAACCGGCTACAAACATGTCCAGGCCGATGTCCCGAACTATCAACCTTTCCAGATAGTAGATTAAAATACTAGGCAGTAACCCGGTATTCACGATTAATTTAATCTACAAGCGCTCTCAACTTCAATGCGACTGGTTCTCCGATTGATTTTTCCAGTACCGGGGTCACGCTGGGTTCTCCCGCGTTACCTGCGAGCTTGAAGATCAAGAATAGTGGGGTCTTCGCGTTTTTACCGGAATCCTGGGTCGCTGGTTTTTGATCTCCGGTGTCGATACCGAGTTTCTTTAATTCCTTGTCCAGGCCCATTATCTTTAGCAGTCCCTCGTGTTTTTTGGCTAATTCTTTGACAGCGGGGATTTTACCAAGCTGTTCGGGAGGGTAGATCAGGGCTTTGGCTGCCAACATTGCGTTGAGATTATGATTACGAAGATCAATGTTACCGATGACGCCAGACCTGAGATCTCCGCCAACCTGCCGCAAATTATCCGTATGGGCCATGCCCTTCTCGATGGAGAAATCTCCGGTAATTGACTCGAATTCGGGGGAAGCAAGGCTCTGGTTATTCAACAGTGAAGTCCCCAATGCCTCCAGGGCGCCCAGGACTGCCTGCGGTTTTGACAAAACGCCCTTGAAGTTCTGAAATTTTATGGCGCCGTTCCCTATCCTGACGGAAACGTTCCCCTTCAGGTTGTCCATGGAGTCTATGTTCTGTAATGTCCCCGAAGCCGAAATGGGGGCCTCAACGAATCCACGCGCCCTTCCGTCGAAATTCACCTTGTCCAGGTTCATGCCGTTAATCTTGGCCAAACCATTCATTTGTTCGAAATGGATCATCGATTTCTGTGGTTTAAAGATAATTGAATCGAAATGAATGGAGCCGTAAGGTAGAAGTGCGTTTCCCTCGCTCTTGAGTAATATTTTTCCCGAGCATCTGCCCGAGACGCTACTGGGCGAGAAACCGGGCAGCAGCGATGAGAACTTTTTCAAATCTACTTCCTTGATGAGCAGATCAATTTCCGTAGAATCGTGCTTTTGGTCGGCGAGTTTACCGGTGGCTCCAAGAGACACGCCCGGCAGAGTCAATGATGCGGCGTTGATTTTTGTCAGCTTCATGGAATAGGCGCCATTCAGGCTTAGTGAGCCTTCCACGCCCTGCTTTTTGACAAAAAGATCGCCATATAAGATTTCGAGGCCCTTCAGGGGAGCATCGATCGCAAAGGAATAGGCTCCACCGTTCTGTGCGATTTTCAGGCCCAGGTTGGTGTGTCCTAAAAACCTTATCCCTTTTGGGTCGGCCATTCCCAAGCCATTCATGAAGTCGTTGTCAAGATTGCTGTTTACAGTCGCGTTGATTTTCATGGCGCCCTTGAAAAGGCCTTCGATGTTTCCGCGTAATTTTGCGAGAAAAGTCCTGTTGGCGTGCCGTCTGATTTCAACTTCCAGGTCTTTGAGGTTCAAGCCCTTATGACCATGGTCAAAAGTTGATTTCCCGTTGAGGTCGAGATCTCTGATTGCAGGCTTCCCGTCAGTTGAATTAAGAGAAGTTTTTGAGAACTCGAAGCCGAATGCTCCGTCAACTGATGGGGCCTTGCCCTTGTTGCCGGAGGAATTGCTCGCTACACCTTTGACCCAGACGGAGCCCTTGGCGTTATGATGCTTCGTGATTCTTCTGGCGGCTTCAATAGAGGATTGGGTGAGGTCAGCCTGAAAGTCGAAACCAATCCGGCCCAATGGCCCTCTCAGTCTTCCTGTGACAGTAAGCGGGCCTTTTAAAGACAGTTCTTCCGGCCCTATCAGGCCCGACAGCATGTTACCCGTCGTTTGAAGCTCAGTGTCCAGACGCACGTCCATATCTCCGTAGTTCCGCAACGGATTGGAAATTTCCCCTGAGCATTTAAACAGACCTGACTGGTCTTTCAGTTTGAATTCCTGTAGCAATATCACCCGTGGGGTTCCACTTGCCGCCAGGCTGAGGACGGCGTCGTTGAGTCCAAACCTGCCGCCTCTAATCAGATTGGCTCCCTCAATCTTCACCTCAGCCTTAGATGACCATTCACCCGATGGGTTTCCATCAAAGTCAAATGAGCCAGTGAAAACGCCTTTGGAAAAATCTAGCGAGTGGTTTTCGTACAAGGAGGTGAAAACTGCCAGAGGAGTCCCGGTAGACTCTCCATGGACTTCCAGACGTGATAACGAAGAAGAGTCTTTCGACATTTCGGCGCGCGCTCTGATCATGATGGGAGACGACTTGTTGGCGGCATGAAAGAGAGGGCCACTGATTTCCGCTACTGCTCCCTGTGAAGCGTCATAATTGAGCTTCAAAAGGCTGTCCTTAATGCTGAACTGCACAAGCGTGTTCTTGTGTCCCGGAGCAAAAGGAGTGATGGCA
>CAZGVM010000170.1:3669-7090 GCA_964528855.1 uncultured Desulfomonile sp.
AAAGATTGGCGCTTTCTACTTTTAAATTCAGTTGACATGTCTCAACTGAGTCGAGCGAGGAATTCAGTTTGACCGCGCCCGTGGCGTTTAATTTTATCGTGGAATCCGGGCTGGAAACGAAATTGACGCCATTCATGACCACTGTGAATTCATTTTTCTGCGAAGTCTGGGTCATCTCCATTTCCGATACCGCCAGTGATCCTTTCGCAAGATCCGGGGAGGCGTCTTTGAGGTCAGTCAGTCCGATCGTTATATTGGTAGCTCTTACTGCGTCAATGGACCACGAAATACCCGCTTCCTTCGTTCCTGTCACCTCAGGTTTTGTCATTTGGCCGGATGCGCTGATCGTAATAGCCGGATCTCTGTTTTGAGCAGCCGGATCAGCGGAGTCTGAGCTAACAGCGGGGGGCAAAAACGGATATTCTATGAGCCCGTCCGGATGAATTATGATTCGAGCGGTGATTCCATCCACCTGGATGGAAGATATGGAAATATTGCCCCTCAGCATACCAAAAAGTGATGGTGTCATCTGAACGCGACTTATGAAAAGGGTTTCTGACCCATCAATGCCCAATACCCTGATGTCACGAGAAAAAACCTTTACAGGGCCGGGGAGGGAAAAACCGACTGATATGTCGCCAATGGAAACCTGAGTGTTGGTGGCAGTGGCTATGGCATTTTCGATGTTTTTCTTCACAAAGTCGTCTGAGGGTAATAGAAACCATAAAAGCGCAGCTGCGACCACAAGCGCTACAATGGTCATGAAGCCGATCAGGATCAATAGTTTTTTGGTTTTTGACATCTTCAATCTAGTTTATCAGGATGTGTCAGAGAGAGCATGCGAGCCGTAAGTTGGTCTTGCGTGCCGCCCCTAATGTAGGGATTTTTTAGTCAGGATACATCACTTTTTCCAGCCCAATGTCTTGATGAACCAATTCTCAAGTATTTGAAGGCATGCAGGGTTTATTCGCAACCTGTGCTCGCCCCCGTGAATGATTTCAAGTTCCTTGATTCCCGCCGGGGCTTTTTTAAAAAGTTCCTCGGCCTGGGACAACGGTATCAGTTCATCTGCGTCCCCATGAACTATCAAGAGGCTCTTACCCTTGAAAAAACCAATCCATTTCTCCGGTTGAATTTCCCTGAAAGTGTTCATCCAATGATTAACGTCTTTGGGATAATCCGGGCTTTTGATGAGTCCCCGTTGACGGAAGTCATCTATAATGTCATTGGGATCTTTTTCAAATATCTCGAAAGTCGCGGGCGAGCAGACCGAGGCAAGGGCAAAAATGTTGGAATTGTCTGCAGAGACATTTATGGCTGCCGCAGCGCCGCCGCTAAAACCCAGCAGTATGACTCTGGTCGGATCGATGTGAGGAGTATTGACCACTTTGTCTACTACAGCCCTCAAGTCCCTTGTCCAGCCCATTATGTCAAAATCACCGTCCGAGTCACCGCAACCGCGAAAGTTGAAAAACACCGTAGCCAACCCAATCCCGGAAAAACGATCCAGCAGGCTGTCATATCCGGGATCATCGGATGGGCGAGGCGCCCCGCTGCCCGGTATTCCATGACAAACAATGAGAGCAGGGTATTGCATGGAGGGTCTGGCGCCCGGAAACATGACCTTGCCGCGTATGGTTATTCCATCCGATTTAAGGGAAAAGTGTTCTACTTCTCTTTTGTTAACCGGCTCTATTCCAAAATCCCTGGGGCTAGGTTTGTCAAATCGCAAGGCTTGAAGAAGTTTACCAAACATTACTCTAATTAGATTTAGCTCCATTGGTTCTCCCTTAATATGTGCTATAACAATTGGACAAAGTTCCTAACGCATATGGAAATTTGTTTAAGGTGTTGAATATCATAAATTTGTTTTTTATAGAATTGAATGAATCCAGGAATGATCGCAGTCATTTTCGACAGAAGATGGCGACAAGGCTAACCAACCGTAAATGCGATATTATTTAACGGATTTATCCTGTGTTGTTCAATAAGGGAAAAACTGACCTGGCACTGAAAACCGGCCTCATGGCCATGCTTCTATCAGTCTGGTTATGTCAGGCGTTTTCCCAGGCAGAAACCGAGACACGCGTTGACGGCGAGATCAATTCTGCGATTTGCAAACCGAGCCTCTCATCGGCGCCGATCATCGAAATGGGAAATTCAGGAATTTTCGGCTGGAAATGTGATGAGTCTTCAGGCAAAGGGGCCGGTTTCTACATCGTCTTTATTCGTCCCTCCGGAACCTACATCCTTCTAAAAGTGCCTATCGGCAAAAACTCATTTGAATTCACCCCGGACACAACAGGCTCATGGCGCTGGATGGTCATCAACACCGATCCGGACCGATCCCGACCGGACGTCGAGTCTGAACCAGGTAATTTTCAGGTAACTCCTGCTGAACAATAATAGTGGCGCGGGGCGCGGATTTGTTGTATCTGAATCTTCGCCTGAGATGGACTCAACAACTCCAGGGTGTGCCGGTAGTGAATCCGAGCCTCTCATTGGCTATAGCGCCGTCTCGTATCGTGATGTAGTTCATCTTTTCTGATGCTGGGAGATGCAAATAAGGCGCCCTTTTTGATCAGTACAGTGAGAAAAATGAAATTTTTGTTGGAACCCTTAAAAGAAGTGAATGTCATCAATGGAAGGTCAGTGATTCCCAGACATGGGTGAATAAAAAATAAAGTGGATGATGAAAAGGAGAAAATTAAATGAGAGAACGCCTAGATAAGGCAGCTACAAAATCTTTACTGGCGGTAACTGCTCTATTGTTAATGATTGCCACATTACCCATTAATGCCGTTTCAAGCCCTCCGGTATTGCTCAAGCAACTTGACGAGTCTTTTGTGCAGGTGGCTGAGAAAGTTACGCCTTCGGTTGTAAATATAAGTTCCACCCGGAAGGAGTCGGCGGTCGGCGGTGGAGACATGGACCAGCTTTTCAAGAATCATCCGTTCAAGGAGTTTCTGCCGGAAGAATTTTTCAAGAAGTTCAAGAAAGGTCCGGGAGAGGGTCGAGGCGAAATGCGTCCTCAAGGCATGGGATCCGGTGTGATTGTATCAGCGGATGGGCTCATACTGACAAATTCGCACGTGGTTAAAGATGCCGATGAAATCAAGGTTAATCTTTCCGACAAAAGATCCTTCACGGCCAAAGTTATAGGCGCAGACCCTGAGAGTGACATAGCCCTCATCAAGATTGAGGCCAAGGACCTTCCGATAGCCGAATTGGGTGACTCAGACAAGATTCGTGTGGGTGAGATAGTATTTGCAGTCGGCAATCCTTTCGGGCTCAACAGGACGGTGACATCCGGCATAATTAGCGCTACCGGACGCGCCAATGTCGGGATAATAGACTATGAAGATTTTATCCAGACCGATGCCGCCATCAACCCTGGAAACTCGGGTGGCCCCCTGGTCAG
>CAZGVM010000171.1:0-2301 GCA_964528855.1 uncultured Desulfomonile sp.
TGTCATGGAAAGTACGCCGCCGGCCAAACCATAGCTGCAAAGAACAGCCATAACGCCGAGCGTGCTCCAGAACAGCCATTTCCGGCTGTTGTGGGCATTGGAAAACGGGCTGATCATGGGTCTTAAAATCAGTATCACAAGAGAAAAAACGGATATCAGGAAACCCCACCATTCGTAAGGGACAGAGATCGAAGACAGGTATTCGGTAAAGTAGAAGAATAAAGCGATATTACAATAGTTCAGAAATACAATTAGACTGATCGCCGCAAATTCCGCTGAAAACAGTTTTTTGGAGGATTCCATTCAATGGCTTTCAAATCAATCCGGAAGCTACAATGTTCCTTTATTACGTTTTATTTCACTATATATCTTCTCTGCCGTGATGGGGTAACTCAATATTCGAGCCCCGCATGCGTCATTGACCGCATTAGAGATGGCCGGCAAAGGGCCTCCTGTGGATATTTCGCCCAACCCTTTCAGGCCAAAAGGCCCCGTCGGCTCAAATAAATCCAGCGCAATGCAATCTATTTTGGGAATGTCACTTGCGGTCGGAATCAGGTAATCCGCAAATCCGACTGGATCACGACCAGATGGTTCTAATGAATAATTCTCCATGAGGGCATATCCGATACCCTGAGCTATGGCGCCTTGAATCTGCTGTTCGTAGATTTGAGGGTTCAAGACGGCGCCGCAATCACTGACAGCCAGATATTTGTCTATGCTGAGCTCACCTGTCAGTTTATCAATCTCAACAAATACGGCATGCGCTGCAAAAGAAAAGATTTCATGAGGCAGCCCCTGCATTCTGAGATTCTCATCATCGGTAAGAATTTCGGAAGCGGTAGGCGCTTCAAAATAGTGAGCGCATGTCCTGAACTCCGCCGGCATTGCCTGGAACAGTTGCTGCAATGAAATATGCCTCCCCTCTGGGGTAACAAGTCCACCAGGCTCTAGAACCGGCTCCGCAGATTCTGTCAGGCCAAACTTCTCAACAGCGCACGCCATCATGCCGTCACGCAATTTTTCACAAGCGCCAATAAGCGCCATACCAAATGTGTATGTGGTTCTGCTGGCCGATGACGAACAACTGGGCAGAGTCAGAAAGGTGTCTGGCTGTACCAGTTCCAGGTTCTGTGCGCTCTGGTTGAGAATGTGACCGGCAATATGGGCGTAAGTAGTGGAGTTTCCCTGCCCCATATCGACTACCCCACTGTAGATTCTTATTTTACCGGACTCAGTCAACTCGACCTTGGCGTTTGCGTAGTCTTTTACAAATGGACCGTAACCCATGCCATGGATCATGGCAGCCAGGCCGTATCCCCTGAATGTTCCAACCGCAGACTCTGATTTCCACTGATGACGATTTTTCCAGGCCGGATTTTCCGACAGAGTTTCCAGGCACTGAATCATCCCGGTGGAACAATTTATCTTCTTGCCCAAAAAGGTGAAATCCCCTTGACGCAAAGCGTTCTTTTTTCTCAGTTCCAGGCTACAGATCCCCAATTCAGTGGCTAATATATCTATCATCTGTTCCATGGCTGCTGTGACTTGTGGAACGCCAAAACCTCTAAATGCGCCACCGAGAGGGTTATTAGTGTACACCAACCAGCCTTTTATGCTGGAATTAGGTATTCTGTAAGGCCCCCCCGCATGCTCCAGCGCCAAGGTCAGGACGACCCCTCCAAGAAAGTCGTAAGGACCTGTGTCCATCAAAATATTCACATCAAGGCAATGAAGTGTTCCGTCATGTTTTGCTCCGAGACGATAATTCATTTCTGCAGAATGTCTCTTTGTGCTTGCGACAAACGACTCATGACGACTCCACACCATTCTGACTGTTCGCCCTTTTGAGTTGATAGCAGCCAGTCCAAGATAGGCCTGTACAGTCAGGCTGTCTTTCCCACCAAAGGCGCCTCCACAGTAAGGGGCAATGATACGAATGTTCTTTTGGTCCATTCTCAGGATCTGGGCCACTTCAAAACTGTCCCTGAAAGGAGTTTGGGTGGAACAGCAGATCACCAGTTTACCATCATCCTGAATCCTGGCCCAACCGCCTTCCGTTTCCAGGTAAGCATGCTCCTGGACCTGGGTTTTAAATGTCCTCTCAATCAATACGTCGCATTCTTGCCGGGCCTGATCAGCATTTCCAAAACCTAAGTCGGCCTGCAACAGAACATTTCCACCGGGATTATCTTCGTGAACCAGGACAGAAGATGGACTGAGAGCCTCCTGAGTATCCGTCACCGATGGCAATGATTCATATTCATAAGTAATTCTTTCAAGAGCCTCGGTAAGAATCGA
>CAZGVM010000171.1:2311-7088 GCA_964528855.1 uncultured Desulfomonile sp.
GGCCTATCCGCTCGAACAACACCATGTATTTTGTGTCCGGGAATGTCCGCGTGAGTAAGGACTGCCGTAACCCCCTCCATGATTATTGCATCCGAGGTGTTTATTGATAGCAGGCGAGCATGTTTAATTCCGGCCCTTTTTACCCCGACCCATAACATGTCCTTTTCATGGAAATCTGAGGCATAAATTGTTTTACCCAGGGCCTTGTCATGAGCGTCCAAACGCGGCTCGGGACGGCCTATTTTCATTGCATGGCGGTTTATGTCCGAGTTGTTCATAACTCTTGTCGCCTGATAGTTTGACAATACATTAGATCCTTCAAAGAAGCAGCTTGAATCATTTGAGGATTCGCTCCATTCCATGCACTAGTTTTTCCATTACAATTCGATGGGACATTGACACCCTGATATATCCTGGAAACCTGAAACCCGACATTGTCCTGACCATCAGCCCTTGGGTCATCAATTTACGATAGGCAAGCGTATCGCTCATCGGCAATTTTACCATCATGAAATTACCTTCTCCACAAACGTAGTCCAAAGCCAGTCTATCGAACTGTCGCATCAAATATGATTTACTCTCGTTTACAAGAGTCCTGGTGCTTTGGACATGTTCTTCTGAATCCAGGGAAACCACTGCCGCCGACTGCGCCGGGGAATTAACGGAATAAACCACGCATGTCTTTCTGATGGCATCTACAAGTGCTTCCTGAGCGCACAGATAACCAATCCTCAAGCCCGCAAGACCGTACATTTTTGAAAAAGTTCTAAAGACCACGAGATTGTCGTAGTCCTCTATCAAATGCAGTCCATTGGCAAATGTTTCATCCTCGACAAACTCCGCGTAAGCTTCATCCAGAACGACTATCTTTTCATTCCCCAGTCGTTCCATAAAAGCTCTAAGCCTCGCTGTGCTCCAGAATTTTCCAGTGGGATTGTTCGGATTGCAGATAAAAACGACCTTGGTCTTTTTGTCCACCAGATCCAGCATTGCCTGCTCATCAAATTCAAAATTGTTTAAAGGAGCAAGCTTAGCCTGATAACCCGAAAAATTGGCCACCCATTCGTAAACTGCGAAAGTCTTGTCGGCCGTGACTATATTGTCTCCCTGTTCACAGAAAGCTTTAATTACAAAACTTATGACTTCATTAGCCCCGTTGCCGACAAGGAACTGTTCATGATTTTTATTGAATTTTTCAGCCAGCCTGGTTCGCAAATAATAGCTGTCCCCGCTAGGGTATATTGCAGCTTTGTCTGGAGGAAACGATTTTATGGCATTCTGCGCCTCGATGCTTGGACCTAACGGGTTTTCATTGTTGTTCAGACGATAAAGCGTCGAACAACCGTAGAGTTTCATCAGTTCGGCATCCGGTTTGCTGGGAGTATAAGCCTCGAAGTTTTTGACATATTCCGGAAGCAGACGATCTAGTCGCCAAAAAGAACTCAATGCATTCCTCCCGGGATATATTGAAAAACTACGGTGTCACTTTTCCCTGCCATTGGAACCAGATAACACGGCTCAAAGGAGCACTCCAGCAATGCGGGCGCAAACATGCTGTAATCCGGAAACCCCAGATCCATGTCGAAAAAAATGTTTAGAATGCCATCGCTGGTCAAAAGGTCCAGATGAGCCTTGAGGTTGTCCACAGCGTCATGTCCGTAAATTAAAGGTCTAAGGGTCACTTTATTGAAATTTCGAAAAATCTTGGTTGAGAGCACAGAGTGCGCATGCTTGGACTCACCAGTGTAAACCAGACTCTCAACATTTCTTGCAAGGAACAGCTCCCCATACTTTCTCTTTACAAATTCTGAAATGCACGGGTGAACCACTATGACACTGCCATAATCCTCGTTCAGATGCCTGAAATATGCGTTGACCTCAGTTTGTCGATCATTTTCAAAAAAATAGTGAGAGCCTAATTTCTCAAACATCCCTGTCGGCAGATCAGATGTCGGCCACATCGACATCACACCGATTGCGTTCGTGCGAGCCACTTTTTCCAGCAAGAAATCAACCAGTCTCTGGGAAATGTCCTTGTCTTTGCATTCAGGAAGAAGAAACGGACCTCGAAAAGTTACAAGCCGTTCGGATTCCCATTTCCACACGAGTCCTCCTGCCAGCGTCCCGGCTTCGTCCAGAGCCACCGCCATTCTGTAATAGCCTCGTGACGACATGTCAATCACTTTACCCGGAAACCTAAACGGATCCGGCACGTTAATTCTAGGATAATTTACCGAGGCCAACCTTATTAAGTCCTTTATTTGCTCCGCGGTGGCTTCTTCTATGTGAAACCTGCCCTTCAATCCAGGGCCGGGACAGGCCAACTGGTCTATCTCAGGGTAATATTTCTCTTTTACAAGCTTTAATCTTAGTTTTGATCCGCCCTGATCCAGGCTGAAACTGTCCACCATCCTTGAGGCAATTATCAGACCGGTTTCATCATGGCACTCATCGACTTGAGAATGGTCTGGAACGCAACCCAGGTTAAATGCGTGCAAATCAAAATTCTCTGCGGAAAAAATGAACTCCGTCTCTACCTGATAACCCTTTCCTATGACGTTGATTCGCACGACATCCTTTTGAGGGATGATCGCGCATAAATGGACAAATATCTCTTCCACGGCTAAAGTGAGTGACAGCGTTTCATTCTCTGCTAATCCGAACGCGACGGCAGCCGACTCAACGAAAGCAGTGCTAACCCTAAGCAGGCCAAGATCACTGTTTGTAACTAATTCCAACCGGTCAGCATCGACTCTAGGCAAGACGTAAGCCTCCATTCAATCACATCCAGTGCATGTAGGGCGCCGGAGCCAATGTCTTGACATTGAAACCTAACTCTTTGGCAGCGCTGAAAGGCCAATAAGGATTCTTGAGCATCTCTCTTCCCATAAGAACAACGTCGGCTTTTCCACCTGTTATGATTTCGTTCGCCTGAAGTGGCTGGGTAATCAGTCCTACTGCGGCTGTGAGAATGTCGGCCTTTTCCCTCACTTCCTGAGCAAAATGTACCTGCCAACCTGGTCCAAAAGGATAAACCTTGTGGTCCGGAGTGTTAAATCCCGAACTACAATCAATCAGATCTGCCCCTTCATGCTTGATGATTTTTGCCAATTCAATCGTCTCCTCCAGAGTCCATCCACCATCAATCCAATCCGTGCACGAAAGTCTTACGGCAAAAGGCAGGTTTTCAGGCCAGACTCCTCTGATAGCCTGAACGGTTTCTACCGTGAATCTGATTCTGTTTTCAAAGCTTCCGCCATATTGATCCGAGCGTTTGTTGGAAAGCGGAGAATAAAAATTATGACACAGATAGCCATGGGCAGCGTGAAGCTCAAGCCAATGATACCCAGCCTCGAATGCCCTGACAGCAGAAGAAGCAAAATTTTTCTGAATCTCTTTTATTGCATCAAGTGACATTTCCTGAGGCGCTTTCCACAACCTTTCACCAAATGCCACTGCGCTTGGTCCGATGGTCTGCCATCCACCTTCTTCTTCCTTTAGATGATGATCACCTTCCCACGGCCGTGCGGCGCTACCCTTTCTGCCGGCGTGAGCGAGCTGTATTCCTGGAACTGCTCCGTAAGTTTTGAGAAATCGGGTTATTCGAGCCAATGGTTCAATCTGCGAGTCCGACCATAGACCACCACATCGAGGAGAAATCCTGCCTCGGGGTTCCACAGCCGTCGCCTCAGCAATGATGAGACCAGCTCCGCCTATTGCCCTGGCCCCAAGATGAACCAGGTGCCAGTCATCAGCGCATCCGTCAGTAGAGCTGTATTGACACATAGGGGAAACCCCTATCCTGTTGCGTAATGTCACTGACTTAACGGTTAATTCATCAAAAAGATTTGGCATGTTTTCTCCCGTGACTTGAAACGTTTTAATGGCTTTTGGGGAACTAAAAGGATTTCTTCTATCTGTTTTTATCGCCTCGCCAGGGCCCGTCTGAAAAAACTTTTTGTGAATTCAAAGCAATTTGCTTTGAAACAATTTTTATCGTAATAGGAACAAAATAAACAAAAAACTTCACAACAGAGGCGAATGTCATGATAGGAGCCATTGCGGGAGACATTATAGGTTCTGTTTACGAATGGGACAACATAAAAACAACTGATTTTCCCCTTTTCAGTTCCAGATGTTTTTTTACGGACGATACAGTTCTTACCGTGGCTCTGGCCGAATCCATCATGACTGGCATTGATTACGCTGATTTAATGAAAAAGTATTATCGTCGGTACCCTGACGCAGGATACGGAGGCAGCTTTCACAAATGGGCCAGGTCCAGCGATAGCGCTCCTTACAACAGCTGGGGAAACGGCGCCGCCATGCGTATAAGCCCGGTGGGATTTGCATTTGATTCATTGGAGGATATCCTTGGCCAGGCTGCGGCTTACACCGCCCTTACCCACAACCATACTGAGGGCATAAAAGGGGCCCAGGCGACTGCCGCAGCTATTTTTCTGGCAAGAACAGGAACGGACAAATCCGGAATCAGGAGTTATATCGTCAATTCTTTTGGATACGATTTAAACAGGACTTGCGATGAAATCAGACCTGTCTATCAGTTCAATGAATCATGCCAGAAGACGGTTCCGGAAGCCATCATCGCTTTTCTTGAATCTAACAGTTTTGAACATGCGATCCGGTTGGCCATATCTTTGGGTGGAGACAGTGACACCCTGGCATGCATAACCGGAGGAATCGCTGAGGCTTTTTATGGTGTTCCGGAACACATTAAATCAACAGTCCTGGAAATTCTTGATGATGAATTACGTTC
>CAZGVM010000172.1:0-7072 GCA_964528855.1 uncultured Desulfomonile sp.
GCTCTATTAAGTAGAGTTATCGGGGTTTCCAGTTTTTAATACTCTCTTAAGGACATCCAGAAAGCCGAATTCTCTGACACCTGGAAAAACTTCCAGAACACTTTTGCCAATGACGTTCTCACGAGAGACTTTTTCTATCAGTTCTCCAGCTTTGTTGAAATCGATAAATATAAAATCCTCTCCATCATGCGTTGGCTGGAAAACAGCCACTGCGTCGTTCATTCCCTCGCAAAGAGATCTGTAGCGGTCTTCACTGGAAAGGAGTTTTGTTTCCATATTTTTCTTCTGAGTAATATCAACAATGACTCCGACTGTTCCGACATGTTTTCCATCGGCGTCACGGATTGTGGAAGCTGATAAATCTACCCATATCAGGCCCCCGTCTTTCCTGAGGTATCTTTTTTCAATTCTGTAGAAGTCTTTTTCACCCTCCATCAAAGATCGTAACTCTTTCCTGGAGATTTCAATATCGTCCGGATGAGTAAGTTTGGCAAACTCCACTGCTTCCAGTTCTTTGACCGAATATCCCAGCATGTTTGACAGCGCATGGTTGACTGAAAATATCCTTCCTTCCAAGTCCAGTAAATCGATCCCGACTCCTGCGTTTTCGAAGATAGCCCTATACCTTTCTTCACTCTCCCGTAATGCCCGCTCTGCCACTTTTCGGTCGGAGATGTCACGCCAGCTAGACCGACTATAGAGAATGGCGCCCTGATCGTCTCGAACGGCTCTGGCGTTAAGCATCACATCCATCGTTGTTCCATCTTTTTTCAATGCGATCAGTTCAACGTTGTAGACCTCAGCCTCTCTACGAAAAACCTCAAAGCCTTTCTTTGCGTGCGAATGACAGTCCGGATGGTACAGGTCAAAAATTGGTTTGCCTATCAATTCTTCATGAGAGTAACCGGTCATGGAACTAGCCGTTCTGTTGCAACCAACAATGGTTGAGTCAGAAGCATCGACTGAAAAAAGCATGTCAGGTGAATTGTCGTAAAGGTCGCGGTATCTTTGCTCGCTCTTAAGCAACGATTTTTCAGCCTCTATGCGAGTTTCCTGGTCAAGTAAGAGTCGACATATTAACCATGTGGCTGGTGGATATATTAGTATGACTGGCGCAGCTATGTTTTTGACCGCAACAGTTCTAATTTCGGCAGGAAGCGTTGCCATTAACAAGACCATGCCGAGATGAACCGAGAAACCAAAGACAAGTAATCCCAAATCCTTGGAAACCTCGGGATGACTGCGGCGTAGGAAATGGAAAATTACCCCCAAACATCCCGACATCATAATAGTGCTGATGCCCATCAGTGTTCCAGAACCACCTAACCATATCCGGTAAACCGCGCCGATGACTGAAGCCACCCCAGCAGTAATAGGTCCACCAAAGAATCCGGCAACACTCAGGATTATTGTTCGACCATCAAAAATGACGCCTGGACTCAGATTAACCGGTGTCATCATGCCTATTAACGCCACAGTCCCAAAGAGGACTCCTGTCAACGCCTGATACCACAGCGTTCTTCTACTCCAGCGGCGAACAATAAGCCCGTGAATTATAACAAGGGCTGTCAGCAGAGCTACGTTATGAATCAAATCGAGATAGAACAATAGATTATTACCTTTTTAGCCCGTTTGGAAACCTAGAAGACCGTGAACGTCATAGCTGATTTCGGCGGCCAAAATGTTAGAGATTGACCTGGTCTTGTATTAACAATTGTCCAAAATGATAAGAACACCCTAAAACCATTCTGGTAAACCATGAGGCTAGAATTTGCCGAATTGTTCTTATAGAAATGAAGCGATTTCTTCATATTATGTTGACTCGAGGAGTAGAGTTGTCGGAATAGATGGGTGTTAGAAAGAGGGCGGTGGCTTTAACGGAGCGTCCGCCCATGCCACTCGGACGCAGCCACTAGCGCTGTACTCCGGTCATAATTTCCCTTTTACGATTATTACGGGAAAGCGTATTTTTTGATTGAGCGATACTTTAGATACTTATATGACTGAAACTACCTCTGTTTTTCTGGCTTCTGCAAGTGATGGGATCACGTAATTTTCGAGACCGTCCGAGACAACCGCGCCGTCTCTTATTCTGATGATCCTGTCACAAGCGGCGCCTATTTCGTCTTCATGGGTTACCAGAACAACCGTGAAGCCCTGGCGTGCGATGTCACGTAACTGCGTGACAACTATCTCGGTGTTCTTCTGATCCAACTGGCCCGTCGGTTCGTCACCAAGAATGAGTGACGGGTTGTTCACCAAAGCTCTGGCAATAGCCGCGCGTTGCCTCTCACCACCGGACAACCTGTTGGACCAGTGATCCACACGATGCGACAGTCCGACCCTGTCCAGCGCTCTAAGGATTTTTGCCCTTCTTGAGTGCCTGTCCGTTTCCGCATAAATCAGCGGCAGTTCCAGGTTCTCAAAGACAGTCGAGTTGGCAAGCAGGTCACAGCTTTGAAATACAAAACCCAGTTCCCGATTTCGGAACAATGCCTGCTCTTCCTTGGCGTAGTTAAGAATATCCTGCCCTTTGAACAGATATTTGCCGGCTGTAGGTGGGTGTAGCAGACCCAGCACATAGAGCAGGGTCGATTTTCCGGACCCAGATGGACCCATGATAGCGACCATCTCGCCACGGTATATTTTCAGGTTAGCCTTGCTAAGCGCGTGTATGACTCTGTCCCCATCAAAATAATCCTTAATCAAGTCAACTGTTTCTATAATCAAATCGTTTGTCATCAATCATTTCTCTTTAAAATTTTTCCTGTATTTTATTAATTATATCCAAATCGAGGATTTTTTGAAACACTGTTTAGATCAAATCACAAATATTGATCTGCTGGCCCAGATGTCCTAGTGTGTTAACAAATTTTGAATTCTGTGTGGTATAATTGATCCATGTTTGAAATTGAAAAACAAAAAGAAGGCATAGGCGGGTCCTTTGTAAGACTCGTGAAACTCGGTTCGGAAGACTATACCGTTATTGTTCGCGCGCCCGATGATGGACGTTTACTCAACAGATATATGGGTCCGGATCTGTCAAAAGCGGAAGAAGTATTCAATACCGAGATTGAGAAACTTTTATAGTTCCGGATTTGCGCGCTGAATTTCCCAGTCGCTGGCTTGCGGTTGGATTCCCTGTGATGTTGGTCACAGGAGGTTTTATTTTTTGGAATGAAAGGTTTTTTTCATGGCCAAACTTCGTCTTCAAAATGAGTGGAAGATGTGGGCCACTTTAGCTGCTTTTATCCTCATCATAGTGGGTTACCTGTATTACGCAAGTAGGCCTCCTACCGAAGGAGACGAGCCACTCTGGAAAGTCACAGGAGTGCTGGACCCCTCCCAGATAAGGGTTAGAGGATCGGGCAAGGTCATGGATGTGACTTTGGCCGGTGTTCAGATTCCACAGTCGCAACATGAAGCGGCAAAGGACTTCCTCAACAAGACACTGAATGAACAGTGGATTCGTATCAAATTGCTGAGTCAGGAAACTACCGGTTCCCAAAAGGCGTTTGTTTTCATCTCAGGTGAAGACCTTACTGCTCGAATGATACGTCTTGGTCTGGCTCGTATTGACAACGAAGAAAAGAGTTTTGATGTACGGCCTTACCTGGAGTTGGAACAAGAAGCAGAAATATCTAAACGGGGACTGTGGAATAAATGAAAATTAGGAGCGAGGCATAATGAAGGTCCTTTTGATCGGCTCTGGAGGCAGAGAGCATACTATAGCATGGAAACTTGCACAATCCGACCTAGTGGAAAGTATCATAGCAGCCCCGGGGAATGTCGGAATTTCAGGTGAGCCAAAATGTAAGTCTGTTAATGTCTCCTCGGACAATATTGCGGAACTATTGAATATTGCTCAGAAAGAAAAGATCGATCTGACTGTTGTTGGGCCTGAGGCTCCTCTATGTTCCGGTCTCACGGACGCTTTTGTTTCAAAAGGTCTGAAAGTTTTCGGACCATCTTTTGAAGCGGCCAGGCTGGAAGGCAGTAAAGTATTTGCCAAGTCATTGATGCAAAAATACAACATCCCCACTGCGGAATTTCAGGAATTTGATGACTTTGAGACTGCAAAGAGGGCATTGTCTGAAAGAGTTTTCCCTCTAGTGATAAAAGCAGACGGTCTTGCTGCAGGCAAGGGAGTCTATGTATGCTCGGAACGGGATGAAGCGTTAGATGCCCTCGACTCCATTATGAACAGAAAAATTTTTGGCTCAGCCGGGGCCAAAGTGATCATTGAAGAGTGTCTCATGGGCGAGGAAGCGTCTTTTATTGCATTTTCCGACGGAAAAACCGTTATCCCTCTAGCCGGTTCCCAGGATCACAAAGCTGTTTACGACGCAGACAAAGGCCCCAATACAGGGGGAATGGGAGCTTATTCGCCTGCTCCGGTAATCACGCAGGAGTTGCACCACAGAATCATGAATGATGTCATGATTCCTACTGTGAGGGGCCTGGAATCTGAAGGCGCCCCCTTCGTAGGGTTTCTTTATGCCGGACTCATGATCAAAGACATGGACGTGAAGGTGCTTGAATTCAACGTGAGACTCGGAGACCCTGAAGCCCAACCACTTCTGTTCAGAATGAAATCCGATCTGGCTCCTTTGATGTTGGCCGCTGTTGAAGGACGTCTGGAAGGAATGACCATCGAATGGATGGAAGAGGCCTCCGTTTGCGTAGTGATGGCCTCCAAAGGCTATCCGGGCTCATACGAAAAAGGTCACAAAATTTCCGGTATAGAGGAAGCCGAAAAAATTGGGGATGTAAAAGTTTTCATTGCAGGCGCCAAGGAACAGGGGGATAGCCTGGTCACCTCGGGAGGCCGGGTTTTGGGTGTTACCGCCCGCTCGCTGGGAATTGCGTCCACAATAGAAAAAGCCTATCAAGCGGTCGATCTTATTAAATGGGAGGGAGTCCACTTTCGCAGGGATATTGGCCAAAAAGCCTTATCGAGAATTCAATCTAATGAGTCCCTTCACGGATAGGGGCTCTATAATGAATTCGTGAATTGACGAATAGGTAACTGCTGAAATCTAAGCGGATCCAGACGCTGTCAAAAATTTTGGCTCAACTTTCGCAGTTGACGAAGAAGGTAAAAAGCCAACCAAAACGGTATAATAGTCTCGCGAAGGGACGTCCGATGTGCTATTTAAGTATTGGAAACAAAAGATCGCAAATTCTACTCAGAATCGAAACAATTGGTCATGGAAATAATTGAAGCAACGATGAAGGAGGCCCTAGCCCTGTTTTCGAAGATCCATTCTTAATACGGAATTGTATTTCAAGGTTGGTTACTTGACCTTGTCGCTTCAGTCTCGAAAGAAGACGATCCTTACCTTCCGGGTTGTCCCAAATATTTATTTCCGTGGATGACTTTCCGAGAACTTCTTCAGCTTTGTATCCTGTCAACTGGCAATAACCTTCGTTCACATCTACAAAAAAACCTTCACCGTTGTTGGTCAAACTGCTGATAGTTACCGATTCAGGACTGGTCACAAACGCTGTTCGGAAACGTTCTTCACTGTCCACCAGGGCTGACCTTCAAAACCGAAATCTGGGGGGCGAGATGTCGAGACATCGGAGATTTGTTCCGGACAAAGGCTCTGATCAGAAGGATCACGACAAGTGATTTCGGAGAGAGCCTTGATCCTTTTTGCGCGGCGGCGCTCATCATGACTGCGACGATGGAACAGTTCATTTCACTCCGGCGCTCAAGAGGCAATCTGCGCGAAGCTGCGGACGAGATCCTTAGAGAATTCTGGAACCATTTTGTCAGTCGTCTCCAAGAACGTGTGAGTAGCGAACATATGGGGGAGGCATGGACGGTTCTGAACCCCAACCAAGCGGATGATTACTTGCCTTTGAGTGTGAACATCTTACTGGACAATGTGAAAGACGAACGTGACTCGGTAGACAACCGCATGGTTTTCCAAATCGCGGTTGTAGAATTCACCGAGTGGTTCATTCTGGAGTGGATCGTTCCAAGCGTCCATCGAGGGCTCGATGCGGACCGTTATTAAGCGTTGGCGACACGAATAGAGGACCGTTGGCTTTTCCGAGACTCGTTCGGATTGTTTTCCAGGGTTCTCAGATCGTACGATCTGTTCGATGCCTAGACTATCTCGGGGATGATGCGTTTTAAGATTTTGGAAAGGCCTGTGGAGGAATTTTGGTCTCCCTTTTCTGAATTCAGAGAAGAGGTGGAGGAAATCAACCGGATGCAAAGATACATGCGGCGCGGTTCCGGTCGAGGGGGCGCTCCCACCACCATCATGGCGTGTCCTGAAGCGCTGCTTCTTGCTGATCAGTGATTCGGCAAAGACGCTTCATGCAGCGGTGGTTGAGTGGAAGGACAAAGCCGGCCATGCCGCGAATGTTTTGACAAAGACACTCCAAAGGAATAGGTTCATGAAACGGCAATTCCTGGTAGCAACTTTCTGATGGTGCTATCGCTCATTGGTGTGCAGAAAGGCTTTAGCACAGGCTTGCGGGACTTGGTCAAGCAGGCACGGTCCTATCAGGCGGACGGAGACTCCGGTGGACCTCGCTGCCCGGATCATGCCCTGGCTTGAAGACCCTGCTCAGGCTGGTGTGTTCTGTGGACGATCCGGTTTGTGACGGCAACGACCTAAGGCTGGATCTGTGTAAAGTCATACAAATGGCAAGCGCCCGGAGTTCTCGTTCCCGGATGGGGATGTCCAAAGGGACGAGCCTGCCGTCAGGCGCAGTGGATAAGAAATCAGAAAACCTGCTTTCCCTGGACCTCATTGAGGCGAACCTCCAGGAAACTCACATGATCAGGTAGCTCATCGGTATGCGCATTCCTGTCAATGCCCGAACTGTATTGATTGGATCGATTATAACATGCAGGATAAACTCAAAAATCTACGTCTTCCTCTGGAGGGTCATCTTGACCTGACCTACCGATGCAATAACCACTGCCGTCACTGTTGGCTATGGTTACCGGCGAACTCCAGAGAACAAAAAAAAGAACTAGCTTTTGATGAAATCAAACGTATCGTTGATGAAGCCCGGTCCATGGGTTGCCGCAAATGGAGTATATCTG
>CAZGVM010000173.1:0-7031 GCA_964528855.1 uncultured Desulfomonile sp.
TGCGAAGAATACGGTCTGTTTGGGATCGATGAAGCAGGCATTACAGGTGAAGTCACTTCAGATGAGGTGGCTGAGTTTGTGGCAGTCTTCCACAGGGTCATTCACCAGGAACTGATCCAGGGTAACGACGGTCCGAGCATTGATGAAATCATGAATGTCTCCGATGAACTACGCCAAATACGAAAGAGACTCAAACAGCTTGAATCAGAGATGTCGATGCTGTCGGAAAATGACTCCGAGGGAGACAGACTCCTGGAGGAGCATGGCGCTTTGCTACATGAATTTGAACGATATAACGGGTACACGCTGGAGGCTAGAGCGCTGAAAACGCTGCAGGGACTTGGATTCAAGCAGGAAGACGCCCGGAAACGCTGGGGCGAGTTTTCGGGCGGTTGGCGCATGAGAGTGGCTTTGGCAAAAATACTTTTGTCCGAACCGGATGCCCTGTTGTTGGACGAACCAACCAACCATCTGGACCTGGAAAGTCTGATCTGGGTTGAGGAATACCTGTCAGGATTCAAGGGCGCGCTGGTCCTGGTAAGTCATGATAGGGCATTCCTGAACAAACTTGTCACAAGAATATTTGAAGTAGCTAACGGTAAAGTTACCACATATACCGGTAATTATGATTATTTTGAGCAGAATAAGCAAACACAGGAAGAAATATTAGTTTCAGCATACAAAAATCAGCAGGAAAAAATTAAAAGGATAGAGAAATTCGTAAATCAGAATCGCGTTAAGGCCCGTACGGCGAGCAGGGTTCAGAGTCGATTAAAGATGCTGGACAAAATGGAAAAGGTTGAATTACCCAATCGACAGAGAAAGCTTAAGTTTTCATTTCCGTCCTCTCCAGCCTCGGGCAAGAGATCCTTGCAGATTAATGATCTTGTAAAAAGTTATGACTCAAACGTGGTTTATAACGGCTTTGACTTCGCCGTTGACAGAGGTGAACGTGTGGGGCTGATAGGGCCCAATGGGGCAGGCAAATCCACGCTGATGAAAATGATAGCCGGCATGACTCCATACGACTCTGGAACCCTTAAATACGGACACAACGTCAAACCAGGATATTTTGCGCAGCATCAGTCAGAAATGCTCAATTCGGAGTTGACCGTTCTCGAAGAGGCTTATTCGACCTCTTCATCAGTTACGGAACAGGAGGTCAGGAACCTGCTGGGAGCTTTCCTGTTCTCAGGAGACGATGTTTTTAAAAAGGTAAGAGTGCTCTCTGGCGGCGAAAAGAGTAGGCTGGCGCTTACTAAAATATTACTTTCCCCTCCGAACCTTCTGCTCATGGACGAACCCACCAACCATCTGGACATACCGTCATGCGAGATACTCGAAGAAGGGCTGAAAAAATACGATGGCACACTCATTCTTATCACCCATGACAGACGGTTGATGAATGCCATTTGCACCGGGATCCTTGAAGTCGAAAAAGGACATCAGGAGTATTTTATCGGAAATTATGAGGACTACGTCTATAAAAAGAAACTGATGGAAGAAGACCAGACAACTGAAGAGTCACGACAAGTTGCGCCTGTTCGAGTCAATATCGAAAAGGAAGTGGTCCAAAATGACGATAAGGAATCCAGAAAAGAGAGAAAACGGCGTGAGGCACAGAATCGTATCGCTCTTTTCAAGAAACAGGAACCGATCAGGAGGGAGATAGTCGAAGTTGAAAAAAAAATCGAACTCCAGGAACAAAGATCGCGAGAAATTCACACTTTTCTTTCCGACCCAATGAATTACGAGAAAAAGGACCAGATGAGATCAATTCTGGAAGAGGAGCCGTCAGTAAGCAAAAGCTTAAAAATGTTTGAGGAACGCTGGGAAGAACTGCAGCATCAACTCGAGAACATGGAAAAAGACTCCCTGAATTTTTCCTGAACCTCACTCAGGGTTCCAGACACATTCCGGTCGTTTCACAACATAAGAATTGCTAAATCTGGTGACGTCTTTTTGCGACTCTGACCAGCTTCTTGAAGTCAGGGGATTGTTTGAACCTGCTTAACGACCTCTCCGCGAGGGCTTTCTCAATGACAGCAGGCCCTCCTGCTCCTACAGCCAGGCCCAGAACATCCAGCGCCAACTTATCCCGTCCTGTCCTGGCATAAACGAGAGCAGCATTGTAATGGAGCCATTCCGGTTCATAGGGATCGTTTTCGTCCATGGCCTGGCGGTAATAGTCAAGAGCCTGTTCGTAGGCGCCCATTTCCGTGTTGAGAAAAACCAGTCTGCTCACTGTGTAAGGGGCCAGTCCGGACAAGGCCTTTAACCTGGTCTGAATTCCTTCGGTCTTTTTTCTAGCCCCGTTGGTCCAGTAAGCAACGGCCAGGTCCGCAAGTGCAAACTGATCATCAGGCTCTTTCTTTAAGCCGCAGAGGTAGTGCTTGACTGCTTCAGTCGGCTCACGTTTTTTGTAAAGAAAATAGTAACCCAGATGAAAGTCCACTTGAGCGTCATTCGGATCAGTTTCATGGGCCTTCCTGAACAGGCGCATGGCTTCCTGTTCACGATCCATTTCAAGGTACAGGTGACCCAATTCAGTCAAAAACTGGCTATCCTCCGGGTTCAGATCCACTGCGCTTTTCAAATACACTAGCGCCTTACGATACTCAGCTTCATCGAGGTATATCAGACCAATGTTGAAATAAGGGTCTGCGTTTTCACGATCAAGGCCTATGGAGGCCAAAAAATCCTGTTTTGCCTGCTCTATTTTCCCCATCTTCCAACTGATCAACCCGCGGTTGTTGAACAAATATGCAGATCCCGGACCACTCAAACGAATTGCCGAATCGATGAAATCACGGGCGTCTTCGAGCCTGTTTTCCTCATACTTTTGTAACGCTTTATCATTGAGCAGACGGATCTGTTTGTCCCGCTCATGCTCCTTTACATCCGAGTAAACCAAGGTCCCGCTTCTGATCGATGCGATTTCGAATTTGTCCAGAAGCAAAGAATAATCGGCAAGCTCCAGGTATTCGTCGATCATGGAAACTTCGACTACAAAGACAGGAGCTTCAAGGTGGGTCCCAAAAAACGAAATGTAATAATAGGTGGTTACGTCCTCGACAACTTCTTCTTGTTCCCAGATTTCGTCCGGATATTCCAAAGTAAATTCGACCCACGGACCAAAATAGGTTTTGCCGAGAAAGCTGGACGCTCCGAATAATTCTGGAAAAGAGCTAATAATATCAGTCGGTTTTGGAAATTCAGGCAACCGGTGTTCTTGTTTGTTCTGATCGGATGACTGTTTATCAAACGATATGTCCTCAACCTTAAATGCCATCCCTAATCCTCAATAGCTGATCTGATTCTCCGAGGTCACAGCGTAGACAAGGCAAAACATTGAACCACCGTTAGCGACCTGGATTATTGCACACATGTTATGGAAAATAACATGAAGACCATTGTAGGTCAATCAATTCACCGAAATCAGACTGAAAGACCAGCAATTTTTGTAAGAAATTGCCTTTTGTCGTAGCATTGAAATTGGGAGCGATTCTTCAGGCTGTTTCTACAAATCGTTTGTGACGTTAATGTCGGGGTTTCCATTCAGAGCCCAGGATACGGCAATACCCGTTCCCACGATAGCGGCTGTTTCGGTTCTGAGTGTTAAAGAACACAAACAGGCCTCCAGGAAGGATTGGGCTCGAACCTGCACGACCTCGTTTGCCGTTAAACCTCCTTCAGGACCCACCAGGACTGTCAATTTTGCCCATTCCATACGCTGCATCAGCGCATACATGGATGGTGATCCTGAAGTTGCCGAGAGGAAGATTCTGCCCCCCATCCCGTCCAGAGACTTGAGAAACTGAGTCAGTGTAACCGGGGCTGTCACTGTCGGGGATATGGAGCGTCCGGACTGGGAACATGCTGAGTCGATTATATTTTCCCATCTCCTCTTTTTCTCGGTCGGTCGCCGGTTACATCTCTCGAATAGCACGGGAATGAATGATTTCACTCCGAGTTCCGTACAGTGACGAAAAATTTGTTCCATGGGATCGGGTCTAACACAACCAAATGCAAGTGTTATGTCCGGGAAGCATTCTGTGAAGGGCTCAACCTGCCCTTCAATGTCCGCCCAGTCCTCGGATGCCCGCGGGGAACCCAGGCGAATCACAAAGCTTTTGAGTCCATTCGAAGCTACCAGTCTGTCCCCGGGTTTCATTCTTAGAACATCGTAGACGTGAGTCCGATTCCTGGGGGACAGTTTTATCCTGTCCACTAAAATATCTGTCTCATCAACAATTATTCTTTTGTAAGCAGCCATTTGACGAAATACTCAACTTCATCCGAATCTCTGTCGGATGTATCTTTCCAGCCTGTTAAGACCTTCATCAATATTTTGCATTGAGTTAGTGTAGGAGAACCTTATAAAGCCTTCGGCGTTTGAGCCGAAATCGATCCCCGGGGCAACTCCCACTCCAGCATCCTCCAGGATCTCAAAAGCAAATTGATATGAATCAGCGCTGAATTTCTTGGCATCGGCAAGAATGTAAAAAGCCCCTACAGGGTCGCTCTTGATTTCGAACCCTATCTGCCTCAATCTGGAAAGCATTCTTGTTCGTCTTTCATTGAATATGTCACGCATTTTTGAAGTTTCATCCGAAGAGTGAGTGAGGGCTTCGACTCCGGCGTACTGAACAAAATCCGCAGCGCTGATGAAAAAATTCTGGCTCATTTTCTGAATCGGTCGAACAAACTCGGGCCTGCTTATCACATATCCCAGGCGCCAACCTGTCATGGCAAAGAGTTTTGAAAAACCGTTAAGCACGAAAGCATTGTCGGTGAATTCCAGTATGGTGCTTTCTTTTCCTTCATAAACCAGCCCATGATAAATTTCATCCGATATGATTGGTAGCCCAAGGTCTGAGAGCATCGCCATGTTTCCCCTGTCAAGTACCGTTCCGGTAGGATTGGAGGGAGAATTTATCATGACGGCCTTGGTTTTCTTTGTAATTGCCTGAGCTACTCTTGCTGGACTCAATTGAAAGCCTTCTTCGGGATAAACATTCACGAAGACAGGCGTTCCACCCAGAAACCTTACAAAATTGGGGTAACAGGCGTAATGCGGGTCGGAAAGGATTATTTCGTCTCCGGGATCCAGCAGGGCGGCCAATGCAAGGAGAATGGCCGGAGATGAGCCTGAGGTTACTATTACACATTGGGGATCGACATCCACGCCATAATGTCTGGCGTGATAGGCGGAAATAGCCTTCTTGAGTTCCGGTAAACCGGTGCTCGATGTGTAATGGGTCTTTCCTGATCTTAATGCCTCGATCCCTGCATTTGTTATGTTTGACGGTGTATCAAAGTCGGGCTCACCTACTTCCAGGTGAATTACGTCAGCCCCGCAGGCGCTCATATCCATAGCCCTTTCCAGAACATCCATCACAAGAAAAGGGGGGATTTCAATTGATCGTTTTGATATGAACCTCTCATAATTTCTCATGGACCAGAACTCCGATGTAGGTGTATAACTTCACAATATAATGAAGAAAAAGTCATAAGTCTTCCAAAAACTTGTTGATTGATTTCAAACGGTTTCTTTGTTACAATAAAAATATCTATGGTAATTTGGGTATTCTACACATGGCGCAAATCAATATGAAGAAAAATCACCGCTTGTTTCGGGAGAACATTCTTTCGGCGATTCTGGTCAGCGCTTTTCTTTGCCTCATGTTTGCAGACCCTGTTCACAGCGCTATCTATGGAATCAAGGACGCTCAAGGGAATTTCTTGCCTAAAGCTACCGTTTCGCTCGGGAAAAAAGAAGTCGTAATATCAAAAATTGATCCTGAGGAGAAATTTAAATCTTTTGCGCTCGTGCTTAACAGCAAGAATACTAACCTGCTGAAAAATTTGAGTCAAATAAGTGTAGAATGGCTAAACGCCGAAAACAAGGGTGGCAAACCCTCTCCTTTCATCAGCCCATCTTGGGACCCCTCCAAACTGAGGTTCGAGGAACCGATGACAAGATCGGTAACGCTTAAGCTCATGGATAAGAGCGGTAAGAATCTTCTGGCTGCCAAAAGCGTTTCGGACCTGTTTACCATTCAGATCGATAATAATTCTCTTACCCAATCCCAGTCAGGACCTGAGGCGGATAGCCCGATAAAATTCGGTTCAGGGCGCGATGTCTCACTCAATCTGGACAAGACCCACATACAGTTCGACGAAAGTAACATAAAAAAAGGTGAAATAATTAATCTGGACAACCGTTCAGGGCTTGATCAGATTGTTGGTGTAGAATTACCGGAAAAGTCACTCCTGTACTATCAGATTGTCCGCAAACCGGAACAAACGAAAGTGCCAAGGGAAAACTGGGGCAGGTTCACGATCGGGAGCGATTCCGGAATATTCATTGTGCTGATTCCTGAGTCAGATCCCGCCCATCTGACGACCCTGGACGGAAAGGAAGTCCTGATTAGGGTTTATCAGGGAGATAAAGTCAGAGAGACCCTTAAGGTTCCTATCAGGACCTCGGGTTATGCCGCCTCAGCGACTACCGAAACTGTATCCGGCGGTATCCAGGTCAGAGATATAACATCGACAAAACCTTCAGACAAAACGGACAGACAACCATCCAGAGAGTCGGAAAGAACTCCAGTCACTACCGACACCAGGACGTCACCAGCCACAACTTCACAGGATGTTTCATCATTCTGGAACTCAACCATGCCGTGGATACTCCTGATGTTCAGCCTGCTAGCCTGGCTCGGTGTTCTGGGATACGGGGCCTTTTTCCTGCTTCCAAAAATTCAGGTGCTTGAAGACAGGCTTGCCAAAAGCGAGATGTTTATTCACGGGAGTCGAGAAGCAATAAGGGAAGAACTTGACCTGATCAAGGACGAGGTTTCGCGTCACAAAGACAGAAATCCCGGGGAATAGCCGCCTTTTATAAAACTTCTTTTCGAAAAATAGTCTGAGATGACTATGCCATTCAAGGTTGTTATACTGGTGGGCTTAAGTTTATCCTTGGAACAGCAAACACATACGTGGAGTAATCTATGTTCGGTCCTCTT
>CAZGVM010000174.1:0-6706 GCA_964528855.1 uncultured Desulfomonile sp.
CTTTTTATCGACATTTCCAAACGTGGCCAGCACCTTGTAACCTGTGACGGCTTCTAGGTCATGCGGGTTCTCAAAGGTGAAGTCAAAGAAGTTGGCGATGAAAATCAGACCTACGCTCAGGAATATCGCGAAAAGGAATCCTGCAAATACGAAGAGCCCGGTTCTCGGGAAGATGGGAACCAACGGCACCACCGGTTGGGCAAGCACTTTAACGTTTACGAGCTGATGCTGAGCCTCGACGTTGGACAGTCTTGCTGCTTCGGTCTTGGCCACAAACTGGAGATATTGCTCTTTGGCCAGTGTTACTTCCAGTTGTTTGGCCCGAGCCTCCTCACTTCTCACCAGGATTTCATGAAGTTCGTTGACTCTATCCTGTCTGTTTTTTTCCATGCTCACCTTTTTGGAATCCAGCAAAGTCATCTCTGAAAGCAACAACCCCTCAAATCGTTTGATGACTTCACTTAGCTGTTCGGCTGCGGCGCGGTAATCCCGGCTTTCCAGGGTGAACATTTCTGCGGTTTGTAATCTGCGCTGTTCCGCTTGCATCAACTGGACTGCCGCCACGTTGATGACGGTATTTTCATTTCCACGAAGTGGTCCTGGAGCGAGTTGACCTGAGGGAACTACGCCTTCAGACATCAATGTCATCATGGTCTTGAACTGGTTGGAGTTTTGTTCGGCAGTGACTACGGCGTCATCTAACTGTTTGATAATTTCAATCAGGTCCTGTTTCTGTTTCTCTGGAAGCGCAAGATTCCATTTTTTCTTGAACTCCGTCAACTCCCTGTCGGCCTTCTCGTAAATCTCCTTGGAAGCTTCCAGTTGTTCAGTGAAAAATACTTCTGCGCCCGGGATGGAGAAAATTTTCATGTGGTAAGGAATGTAAACTTCCATCAGGGTCGATAGAATCTTGGTCGCCATGACGTTGTCGGGATACTTGAAAGATAAATCCAGGACTTTGGACTTGGCTGTCGGACTAACTTTAAAAGCGCCGAGAAGTCCCTGGGCAGTCTTGAGCACTGCGTCTTTTTGCGCCTCATCAAGGGTAATGCTTTGTTGAGGCTGTGTTCCGAAGGAAAAAGAGAGAGACTGTCTGAGTTCGTTTGATAAAGCGCTAAGCGCTCCCCTGGACTGTTGCTTGAAAAAATCCGCCCCAAGCTTCTCTACAGTCTTTATCCACAAGTCCAGGCTGTAAAGAATTTCCATCTCCGTGTTTATGTCGATTTCATCAACATTCAGGTTCAGAATCTGGCTTGGTCCGGACATTCCACCGCTCACGTTTAGCAGCGATGAGTTATCTCTTTTCCCGGTGAGAACAATTTTCCCGGCGGTCTCGTAAACCGGCGACACCATCAGGCAAGCTATAATGACCGACACCGTAACCAACGGAACAATGATGTACAGCCATTTGATCCTGCGAAAGAATATATTGAGAACATCTCGGATGGTAAATTTCTGTTCATCTGTCATAGCGCAACTATACCCCTTGAATGCCTAACTAGTCGTAATTATGGGTTAATGGCATCCACACCCAGGACTCCCCCGCCTGTTAGCTTGCGTGCTCTATCAGAATGAAAACACGACGTCAAGATAAACAGATATTTTTTTAAAAAAGGTTTTAATAAACCTGGTATCTAACTGTTAAATGATGGACATAACTACAATGAAATAATCCGTAATGATCTTACGTTTTACTTTATGTAAAGGCCAGAAAGACAACGGCGGGGGCATTAGAAGCTCTTGGTGACCAGTGGTTGTCCCGGGCGCGCTGGGACAAAATCGGGAGGTCCGACCGGGAACGCACGCTTTGGCTTCTCCTCGACGGCATTCGGCATGGATGGAAGAGCCAGTTCATAGCGCTTTAGGGCAACGCTGAGGCCCAAAATGAAGCATTGCAGGAAGAAGACCGGCTGGAGAAAATAAATGGATATGAATCTGTGAAAGAGTGAGGCCAGAAGCGCTGAGAAAAAACCGATAGACAGTACGGCTATCCACTGATTTTTGGAATGTGTCAGACGCCAGAAATTGATCATGCCAATGAAAATAGTCGCATAATATAGCGATGCGCCGATTATTCCGGTCTCTCCAGCCTGAAGCAGAAATTCATTGTGGACCGTATAGGCCCACTCATTGCGCAACTCCATCGGGATGAATTCGAAAAGTCGGGCATGATAATTATTGGGACCTATCCCCAGAAAGAAATGGTCGAGCACGACCTGAACCGCGGTAAGCATGAGAGGAAACCGGTCTTCCATGTAGCCACCGGTAATGAACCGCTGGGCCACCGTCGGAACGATTAGGAACATGGCCAGCATGCCCTGAACCAGGACGAAAGTTACCCTTCTTGCCGACATGTAGCCGCGCAAATAGACAATACCGATGACCAGCATGGATGCGATCACGCACACTCCCAGACCAATTCTGGCCTTGGTGAAGATAGTCCCCACGATGATCAAAAACATCGACACCAGCGCCCACATCTTTGAGTAACGATTCCTGGTTATCAGAAAGAAACTGAATATACACGGAAACACCAGCATCATGAGGGCGGCATGAGTATCAGGAGCGCCGTAAAAGCCACGGGAGCGGAAACCTTCACGTTCCACGAAAGCAGTGGCCACTTCACCGTGTGTTGTGTAAGTCGTCTTGGTAACCCATTGAAGTATGAGGTAAAGAGCCTGGTTTAATGTGGTGGCCACCAACGCGTAATAGGTTATCTTTAGATCACGTTCGGTTTGTATTGAATTTGCAATGAAGAAAAATACAAAAAATCCCTTAACGGTCGCGTAAACCTGGTAAAGGCTGTGGTTGGGCATCGTGGAAACGGATAGACTCAATACAAACATGAATCCGATCCAAGTCAGTATCAAAGGACCAATCGGGCTTCCCATGGTCAGCCTGGGCTTCTCGGCAGTCTTTCCTGAGCGGTCTATCATCCAGACTGAATACATCAGAAACAGGAGGACGTCGGTGGAATTGATGTTGATGCCGATGGCGAAAGGAACGGATTCAGTCTGAATCGGTTCAAAAATGATATGTCTTCCAAATCCCATGGGAATTGAAAGCAGCATCAACACAAAAAGAAAGGGACGGATTTCCTTCATAAAAATTGCGGCTGTAGCGAAGAAAACGATACCACCGTTGATCACCAGGACATATCGGTATCCGGATCCCATGGCCAACACGTACAAATAGCCAAAGGCGAGCGCCAACGCTGTGATGCCAACGTAAAGGCCCAGTTTCTTGGGGGCTATCGTTTCAAGACTCATTTCAGAAACCTACGCCGGTCAATTCTCCGGAAAATCTCAGTAAGCGCCGCGTCCGGACAGGACTTCTTTGACCGTCATCAAAATTATTCTCAGATCAAAAAATATCGAATAGTTCCTGATATAATATAAATCAAAGTGAGTGTTCAGATGAAGGGGCAGATCGCTGCGTCCCGACACTTGCCACCATCCCGTTATTCCGGGAGGCACAGACACTCTCTGCCATTGCCAGGACTTGTAATTTGCCGCTATGTGCGGTTGCTCCGGACGCGGACCAACCCATGACATTTCACCTTTGAGCACATTAAATATTTGCGGCAACTCATCCAGTGACGTCCTTCTGATAAACTTGCCGACCTTTGTAATCCTGGGATCTCCACTCGTTTTGTATATCGGCAATCCTTTTTCATCAAAAGTAACATACTTGTCCTGAAACTCCTCAGCATTGGTATACATGCTGCGGAACTTCATCATCCTGAAAACATCACCGTTTTCACCCACGCGCTTTGATGAATAAAAGACCGGGCCTTTGGAGTCAAGTTTTATTGCGATGGCGATCAAAAGAAATAACGGCCAGGCCGTCAACAAAGCTGCTATCGACAATACAATGTCCAGGATTCTCTTGCTAACCCTGCGTGGACCATGTATCGCAGGTTCCCTGAGGCCGATAAGAAAAAGATCTCCAATGCACTGGATTTCATAGTCGATCATCGACAGTTCCTGGAAATTCGGCGCCAGGAAGATGGAAACGGGTAGTGCGTCGAGAGCGTGAACCAAAGGCCTTAGATCGCTCATTTTCATGTCATCCCAGGCGATTATCACGACACGGATGTTGTTGGTCCGGACAATTTCCTGCAGATCCCTGACTTTTCCAAGGTATGGGGCCGGGGCCGGAAATTCAGGAGCTGAATTGTCAACAAAACCTGCCAACTGGAACACTACATTCTCGTCATTTATGATCGTGTTGGCAATGTTTACCGACAACTCCGTCAGCCCAAGGATCAAAACCCTGTTTCGGTTTCCCCGGCGGCTTCGGCGCCTTAGCAATCTGATTACAATCAGGCGAAACCCCAATAATGCCAGGTAATTAAATACGACGTAATACAAAACGAGCAGCCTGGAAATATCCGGGTTGATGAAAAATATGAAACCGGCAAAAACAAATATGGAAACAAGATAAGTTGAGTTGTAACGTCCTATGAACTGATTGAGGTTGAGGAGTCTGCTGTAATCGTAGACGCCGGTCAAGGTAAACAGGATGTGCCACAGCAGAGTGTTTACCAGATAAATCATCCAGCCTGGGTAAGAGACCTGCTCAAGGGTCTGGTGCCCCCAGAGGTAAGTTTTGTAGTTGAATAAAGCCATCAGCATCAACACGGTGATGATGGCGTCTCCGGCAATCAGCAAAAACTTATATGGCCTGTAGGTTCTGTACACGGCTATTGCCTCGTTAAAAGATTACGATTTTTTGAGAAAGTCCGCTGAATCGACGCATGTTCGCGATCCATGCTCACATGTTAAAAGCAATCATATCGCCTCGATTTTTTGGTATATGCGAGCGAGCTGCTCTACTGCGCTTTTTGTCGAAAAACTCCTGTTGAAAACTTCCAGACCGGTTTTGCCCAGCCTTTTTCTGAGTTCAGTGTCATCCGCCAGCTTTATAACCGTTTCTACAATTTGATCAGGTCTTCCCGGTTGGATCAGGATACCGTTATAACCATCGGTCACCATATCCGGAATACCGCCCACCGGCGTGGTTATGATCGGCAAGGAAGCCCTCATCGCCTCTATAATGGCTATAGGAGCCCCCTCTCTATAAGTCGGCAGCAGAAAGATCTGCGACATCATCAGGTATGCTGTCACTTCTTCACGAGACGCCTGTCCTGTCAGAAAAACCCTGTCACCCAGTCCCTTTTCTTCAGCCTGACTTTTAATGTTCCCGAATTCTCCAGGATAGTCATCTCCGCCAACGAGCAGGAACTTGACCTGTGGCCTGGCCTCCACAACTTTTGGGGCCGCCTCAAGAATGTCGAAACAGCCCTTGCGCCATCCCAATCCACCTACGAAAACCACAACGATGTCACCATCGTCGAAACCGCACTTTTGGCGATAGTTCCTAATGGTTGAGTCCGGAACATCGTCTTTTTCTCCGACAAAATTGTTCGTCACATAAACCTGAGCTCCGGGCAGCATCTCCTTGATCTTTTGAACCCACAGGTCGTAGAGCACTATGATTATGTTGGAAGACCGCAAACCGAGTTTGGCGAAGATTCTCTCACTCCTCGAAACCTCATCGTAAAAGACCTCCCAACCGGTGCCATGAAGATGCAACAGAACCTTCACCCCGCGTAATCTGAGTGACAGTATCAGAGGGGCGCGACCACGAAAACTCCCACAATCAAAATGAAGGTGGGCAAAATCGAACCTCTTTTTCGAGATCAATGAATTGAAATTGAGAAGCCTTTTGATGTTGAATGGCAATCGCTTTAGAACCCCGAATTCGGACGGAGCCCCTTTCTGGCTGTCGAATATCTCGAAAGCATAGGTCTTGTTCAGCTCCGAATTTACTATTTCCTGGACTACGGCTGCGATTCCGCCGTACGGAGGAGGAACCGGGCCAACCATCAACACGTTTTTCATTGGTCTTTTCGATCCCTTCGTTTGAATAAAGTTGATAAGACTTTCAAAAAAAATGTCCTATAAGTCTCTCGAGCGAGCCACTACGAACTGCCTTTTTCCGCCAGGGGTCGCTGCTATTTCGGATACCACTTCCACTGACAGCCTGGATGCCGAAGAGCCGAACAGCTCCTTGAGATCATCAGTCAGCTTTGAGATCGTGTCGGTGGAAATGGAATCCCAGGGAACTACCAGCACTCGTATGCTGTCATCATCCCCCATCACCAGTTGAGCTTCTCTTATTTCATCGTACCTGTAGAGCGCCAAATGAGGCTCATTGCTGGAAAAATCTTCTCCACTAACCTTAATGACCAGATCGGACGTTTCACCGACAACAGCGGCCAGGGTAGGGGTAGCCCGTCCACAGATACACGGCAGAGCCGACGGGATAGCCAGGTCTCCGGTGCGATAGCGTATCAAAGGCATGGAAGGGCTGCAGAAACTTGTTCCGACTATTTCATAAAAAGGTTCCCTGAACGGTATAAGCTCCGTGATTCCCATCTCCATCACCGAGTGATAACCTTTGCCGTGTGAACACTGAACCGCCGTTGCCACTAACTCATTCTGTCCGTATGAGTCGATCACTCGTGCTCCAAAAACACTCTCTATCTCCTTCTTGTAATGGGGGTAGAGATTTTCGGAGGAAGTCAGAATATATTTTGGGCTGGGAATTCTGAAATTATTACGCTTCATCCACGAGGCCAGCAGGAAAATGCACGAGGGCCATCCGGTTATGAAATCCGGTTCGAACTTTTTCAACTCAG
>CAZGVM010000174.1:6716-6987 GCA_964528855.1 uncultured Desulfomonile sp.
ACGCAACAACGAACAGTGATCGCTCATCCGAACGCATGAGCGATATTCGGAGTTCCCTGTTAAATGAAAGATATTTGAAAATTCTGTCTGGATTGGTGAGCGGCGCTCCTCGAACTATGGCCAGACGGTTCCCGTCGGTGTAACCCAGCCAAAGTAGGCGCCTCATGGCTTCCGCACGCTCCCAGGCAACTGTTGATTTGTCCAGAACCAGCTTCAAAGGCGGTTCCAACGTGCCGGATGTGTGCCAGAATTACGTCTTGCTTCGCTTGAT
>CAZGVM010000175.1:0-6877 GCA_964528855.1 uncultured Desulfomonile sp.
GCGGCGATCAATAATCGGGGAATGATTAGATTGTCCAAGAATGTTGTTTCCAGTTAAGTCGTAGGTTACAAAAGGCCCTAATGCCACAATCAAACAATTCAGAAACAGGGGCCATCCTAGATGGCATTGATTATTGCCAACATAACAGCGCAAAAAACCAGCATGGTTGCAATCATGAGTCTCAGGGCCGCCACAATATGACCCGGATTCAGCGACTCAGTAGAGTCACCAAGACACTGTTTTTCATGCACAACGCCCTGGTATGTTGACGGGCCGCCCAAACGTATGCCAAGCGCTCCGGCGAATGCGGATTCAGATTGCCCAGCGTTGGGGCTAGGATGTTTTGATCGGTCACGAAGAAATATTCTCAGGGAATCAGATGCCTTCATGCCGACAAAGATTGACGCCAGAGGTATCAGGATTCCGGTAATTCTGCTGGGTATGAACGCGGCCAGATCGTCCAGGCGGGCCGGAGCCCACCCAAATTGTTCGTAACGTTCACTTCTGTAGCCGAACATGGAATCCATGGTAGATATCGTTTTGTATGTCATCATCGCCTTTGGTCCGCCAAGAAAAGCATAAAACAGGGGACAGGCTACACCGTCCACCAGGTTCTCAGCTATGCTTTCCACGGTGGCCCTGATAACCGCTTCACTGTCCATGGCCTCGGTGTCACGGCCACAGATCATACCTACACGGCGCCTGGCTTCAACAATGTCATTTAATTGAAGGGCACGGTAAACGTTCATGGCATGATCGTAAAGATCTCGGGTGGCTATGCCGGTATAGATGAGCACTGCGGATACTACAAATCCAAGGTAGTATGAAATTCCGCCGGCCGAGTCGATGATCGCAGAAGTGAAAAAATATACGACTGCTATCAGGGTAATTACCGTTGCAATTCCGGCTGTGCGCGGGGAAGATATGAATCTGCGGGCAAGGTTTTCGACAAAGGTTGCCAGACCACCTATCACCCGGACAGGATGAGCGGCGTTTCTCGGGTCTCCTATCAGCCAGTCAAGAATCACCGCCAATATGATCTGATTTTCATACATTTTTACAATCCCATGGCCTGATATATTTTTTCAAGATTGACACTTCGGCGCACCACTTCCGCCAGTTTGTCAAAGGCAGGGTTCAAGTCGTATTTGCTCGGCGAGCACGCAAGGGTCACGAATCCCCTTCTGGAGCGTAGCCTGTTGATATACCAGCGACGGTATTCATCCGAATCGAAAATACCGTGAAGATACGTTCCCCAAACCATTCCATCCGGCGAACTGAAACCCAACGCGGCGCCATCGTCCCGGAGAATGGACGGAGTTTCACCAAAGGCTTCAGTCCGTCCATGGTGAATTTCGTACCCTTTAAGTTCCAGACCTGATTCCGGATGTGATGCGCCCGTCAATTTCAGGGTCTTGTCAACCTCGAGAACCGTGGCCAGGTTCAGTAGCCCCAGCCCATCCATGCGCTCCATGTCTGATTCCAGGTGATGAAGGTCTTTTATTGTTCGGCCGATCATCTGGAAGCCGCCGCAAATTCCAACAATTTCAGCCTTACCATTTTCAGACGCTGTTACGATCACCTGGGCCAGCCCGTTTTTCTTGAGGTGGTTGAGATCACTGATCACATTCTTGCTGCCAGGAATGATGATGACGTCCGGATTGCCCAATTCTTCAGGCTGCCTGACGATCCGTAGCCGGACGTCAGGCTCATTCCTCAATGCGTCAAAATCCGTAAAATTGGATATATGGGGCAAATCAACTATGACTATTTCCACATGGTTGCCTGTCACGTTCTTGTCATCCAGCAATCCGCTTTTGAAACTTACTGAATCTTCTTCGGGAAGTCCCAAAGAATGAATGTGCGGGACGACGCCGAGGACCGGCTTGTCGGTAAATTCCAGAGTGTATCTTAGAGCGGGGTCCAGGATTGACTGATCACCACGGAATTTGTTCACGAGGAATCCTGAGACCAGCTTACGCTCCCATTCTTCAAAAACCTCCATTGACCCGACGAATGAAGCGAACACACCGCCCCTGTCGATATCACCCACGATGATCACTGGGGCCTGGGCATACCGGGCCATTCTCATGTTCACGATGTCATGTTCCTTCAGGTTGACTTCAGCCGGGCTGCCGGCGCCCTCCATTATGACTGCGTCATACCCTTGCGACAATTCGTCAAAAGCCTTGCAGGCCGCCCCAAACGCCTGAGGTTTGTATTTTATGTACTGGGCCACATTCATGTTGGACACAGGTTTCCCCATCACTATGACCTGGCTGCCGGTATCGCTGTTTGGTTTAAGTAAAATCGGGTTCATGCGAGAGTCCGGCTCGAGTCCGCATGCCTGCGCCTGAAAAGCCTGGGCGCGTCCCATCTCATGGCCCTGTCTGGTCACATAAGAGTTTAACGACATGTTTTGAGACTTGAATGGAGCCACTTTGATGCCATCCTGTCTCAGTATCCTGCAAAAAGCGGCCGTCAGGACACTCTTCCCTGCATTTGAGCAGGTCCCCTGAAACATTAAGGTCGCAGCTCGTTTGCTTTTGGCGGCTACTACACTTTTGCCGAGCATCGCGGCGAAAGCGTCAAGAAGTCGAATGTTTTCTTCCCTGGGACGAACAGCGATACGAATGTAATCGGGCCCCAGACCATGAAAATTTGAGCAGTCCCTTACGGCTATTCCCTTCTCAATGGCTCTTTCAACAAGTGTCTTCGAATCAAGCCCCTTACGGACGATCCTGACAAGAATAAAATTTACGAGAGATGGAAACGGCATCAGACCATCCATCCCGCATAGATTAGAATGCAGAAACGCCCTTTCGTTCTCGACGAGCTTGACACTTTCGCTCACATATTTTTCGTCTTCCAGGGCCTTTACGCCAATCATCTGGGCCAGCGTATTGACAGACCATGGAGGCAGAAACTGTTCGATTTTAGTTACAACTTCCCTATCAGCCACGCCGCAACCCAGCCTTATGCCTGGAATGGCAAAGGTCTTAGTAAGCGATATTATGACTAAAATGTTAGGCGGCCTTCCCCCTGTGAAGCTGTCAATCCCTGACGAGAGGTCCAGGAAGGCTTCATCGATAATAAAAAATGTTTCAGGATGTTTTTCAGCCAGATTAAGTATCGAATCACGATCAAGCCCCACACCCGTGGGATTGTTCGGATGTCCCAGAAAAACCAGCTCGTCCCCCTTGAGGACGCTGTCAAGTTGACTCAAATCTGGGTTAAATGCTTTTTCGTGATGGGCCACCAGACGGTTGATTTCAAGTCCCGCCTGCAGACATGAAGTTGCATAATCAGCATAGGACGGACAAACTATAACCGCTTTTTTCTTTTTGAGAGCCCTAGGCAGAATGTAGATCAGTTCGGTTGAGCCATTGCCAACGAATGTTTCATCAAAATCGGCTTTATACCTCTGAGCCACTGCTTCCCTTAAGTCGACGCTGTCAGGATCAGGATAATTTACCAGGCCTGATATTGTCGAGCTAACAGTCGGCCGCAACCATGGCGGGGGCCCCAATGGATTTATATTTGCAGAAAAATCCAGAATTTGCGAAACGTCTTTACCGGAGTTCCGGGCTAACCGTCTAAGGTTACCCCCATGTGGAAAAAGTTTCATGAAAAGAAAATTCCTTGATACATCCTAGGTAAGGAGGCTAGTCCAACTGTATTTCATTTAGCGCTTCTGCGAGTTCACGACTCCTGACCGGCTTGGAAACGTAGCCATCCATTCCGGCTTCCATACACATTTGCCTGTCGCTCTGCATGGCGTACGCAGTCATGGCAATTATGGGCACCCGTTGGCGACCGCTCTTCATCTCTGTTGACCTGATAATCCTGGTGGCTTCGTAACCATCCATTTCAGGCATCTGGATATCAGTCAGAAAAATGTCGTAATGATTTGTCTCAAGTGATTCAAGAGCCTGCTTACCATTCGAAACCACGGTGACAACATGACCCATTTTTTCAAGCATCCTCAAAGCAAGTTTCTGGTTTACCGGGTTATCCTCTGCCAGCAGAATCCTCAAACTTCTTTTCACAGGCTGATCGGGAACCGAGTCTATCTGACTGCATATCCTTTTTTTCGAACGCTTTGTCTTGTTGATCGCTGACTCCACACTGGACATCAACGAAGTCATCTTCACGGGTTTGGTCAGAAATGCGAAAATATCTTTTTCACATGCGCCGGGCATTTCTTCGTGCAAGCCTGCCGATGTCAACATGATGATGGGCACTTCCGAAAAACCTGAAATGCCACGAATTTTTCCCGTCAGTTCAAACCCATCCATTGACGGCATGCAGCAATCGACCAGAATGACGGCAACCTTGGCATCTTTGGATGAGCATTCTCCTAGCCAATCCAAAGCAGCCTGTCCGGAATCGCAGTTACTTACCATGAAACCCCATGTGTTAAGGGCCGTTTCCAGAATGCGCCGGTTAGCAGCGTTGTCGTCAACTACCAGCGCATTCAATCCCTTGTATACATGGTATTTCTTGAGACCATTGATTGCGGCGGGCTTTGAACCGGGTTTCACAGGAACACTAAAGCCAAACGAGCTTCCCTTCCCTGGCTCGCTGTGAAACCAAATCTTTCCGCCCATCAGTTCGACCAGTTGGGATGAAATAGTCAATCCAAGACCGGTTCCCCCATATTTGCGGGTTCTGAATACCTCTCCCTGCTCAAAGGCCCCAAATACCTTGCCTTGAAATTGTTCGGGGATTCCGATGCCCGTGTCTTCAACGACAAATTCCAGTATCAGACCATGATCCGGGTCATGATGAGATTGCACTGTCGTCAGGACCTGGCCCTTTTCAGTAAATTTTATTGCATTTCCGATCAGATTTATCAGAACCTGGCCTATCCTGGTAGCATCGGCAATCACAACTTCCGGAACGGAGGAATCCACCTTGACCAGGAGCTCCAGGTTCTTGTGGTGAGCCTGTATAGCCAGCCCGGAAACTATGTTGTCCAATCGCTCGCGCAAGTTGAAAGAGTCCGGACTCAACACAAGCTTGCCGGCCTCTATCTTGGAAAAATCGAGAATATCGTTGATTATGGCCAACAGGGCTTCAGCCGAGGTCTGAGCGGTTTCGAGATATTCCCTCTGTTCGTCAGTCAGAACAGTGTTGAGCGCTAACTCTGTCATTCCCAGGACGCCATTCATAGGAGTTCTGATTTCATGACTCATTTTTGCGAGGAACTCACTCTTGGATCTACTTGCCTGTTCAGCGGCTTTTTTCGCCTCTATAAGCTCGGTTACGTCCACGAATGATTCAATGCCGCCCACGAATTCACCGCTATCATTCCTGAGCGAGACAGCGTTCTTCAGCACGGACAGGATTTTTCCGTCCTTTGTTTTCAAGTTGCACTCGCTTCGGGAAATGTTTTCTCCTAGATGCATTTCACTGAGGCCACATCGGACCGTGCATGGTTCCACCCCAAAAAACGTGCATGATTTACCGACCACATCAGCAGATTCATATCCGGTTATGAACTCGAATTCATCGTTCACACTGGTTACAACCTTATTGTCGTCAACCGTGAAAATAGCAGTAGCAGCGGTCGATAGAAGAAGTTGCTGAAACTCGTTGGCTTTCTTCATACGAGCTTCAGCTTCTTTGATTTCACTTATGTCCTGGGCAACCTCGAGACGAACCAACCTTCCATCCGTCCAACCAATGGCCCTGTCGCGAATCCCGAACCATTGACCAGTGACAGGGTTCTGGCGTTCCCACACCTGCACTCCGGTCGGTCTACCTTCAGCGTCCAGCAACTTGTCGTTGTTGCAAAATGGACAGGGCCCAGTTTGGCCTCTCTGTAGAACCTGCCAGCACTTCTTGCCGATGAGGTCATGACCAAAGATGCTCTCAAGCTGGCGACTAATAAACAGAACTTCGTATGTCTCCATGTCGGCGACGTAGACAAAGGCGTCCAGACCGTCCATGACGGTCAGGAACTGTTGGTGGGAGTTGTTCAGTTTCTGCTGGGTTCGCTCTCTCTCGATGGCGTGGCCTATGTTACCAGCCGTGGCTTCCAGTATGGATACCTCGCTCTCAACCCATGTCCTCTCAGAGGTGCAGTCGTCGAATCCTATCATCCCCCAATAGCGCCCCTGAATAATAATAGGAACGACAAGAATGGATATTACTTCTTGAGGTTCAAGAAGCTCCCTCTCAGTCAGGGGAAAATCCTTGACCAGGCCGGACAGGCTCTTGCCGGACGATAAGGTCTCATACCAACGAGGCAACATGATGCCATACGACAGGTTCTGGAGATCCGGATTATCCAGTTGGACCGATATATTTTCGCCCGTCCATTCGTGGCGAAGGCTCATCAACAATTCGTCGGAGAATCCATCGCTGTGGTTTTCGTAAATATAAACCCTATCAACCTTTGTTGTGCGCCCTAACCTTTCCAAGACGAGATCGATCGCCGTCGCAAAATCATCATGGCTCAAAAGATCGCGAGATATATGCGCAGCGCAATCCAGCAATAAATCACGGTTAGTCAACTGCTGCTCGGCTGTCTTGTTTTCAGTTATATCCAGGTGCGTTCCAGCCGCCCTTACAGGGACGCCCGATTCGCTCCTTTCAACAATCTGGCCTCGACTCAAAATCCAGCGATATTCTCCCGATCTTGAGAACATTCTGAATTCAGCTTCGAAGAAAGTCGTACGCCCGGATACGTGATCTTCTAATATATCCCTGATTCTGGGGATATCCGCTGAGTGAATCAAGCCCATCAGTTGAGTAATGTTCGGGGAGAGTTCATCGAGGCTGTATCCCAGCATTGAAGCAAATCTCGAATTTATGACCAGGTCTCCGCTGACAAGGTTCCAGTCCCATGTGCCCAGATTGGCGCCACTTA
>CAZGVM010000176.1:0-6863 GCA_964528855.1 uncultured Desulfomonile sp.
GATACTTTAGCGGCCAGGTGACAATATTGGCGCAACCGGCGCCGAATGGGGACATGGTGGCCTCGAAGTCGTTTGTCACAAATGTGGCCATCTGGTTAAGACCGGATATAGCCTCTGGTCTGGCGAAAAACACTATCAAATCGGAGCGCTCCGAATCGGCAAACTGGCTGACCGGCTTCATGACGCAATAACGGCGCGGCGCTGGAGCCGGATCTATTGTCTTGAGGAAATTTCTCATAACTTCCGGGGATTCCAGGTAATGCTCCCCTTCCATCCTGTTGGGGATTCCGGTAGTCACATAATATATGATGCCCTCAAGCTGGGGCTTCAGGTAGCCCAGGTAAAACGCCCCCCCGAGACATCCAAAATGGGCCGCGTCGAAACAGGCCGCTGCCTTCTTCTTCCTAGCCCTCCACAACACCCCGATTACACATGTGAAATTATCATGGAGCGATTTCCAGTCCACCTGCCCTCTCGCCTCATCCTCCACAGAAGGCAATACTCCCGCCTTCGGCATGATTGCGTCCACCGGAGCCTCGTCCGAATAATAAACTCCATAAGGCTCTTCATACATTCCCAGTGCATCCAGGAATTCAGAAACTTTCGCATTGTCAAAAGCCATGGCTTTCTCCCTTGCAGAATTCGACCGACAATTCGTCATCTGAGCCGGTCCTGCGGATGATTCTAGATCAAGCGAACGAAGTGATCAAAATAATTTACGATCGGTATTCTTGACAAAATTTGTTGGAAAAAATATCAATTTATTGACAATTATATAATATGACCTCGAGCAATGGAACCTCAAGTAATAAACCTAGTGCACAAAACGGTAGCGACGAATTCGTTGAACTGCCTCGTCTTCTGCCAGCCTTAACCGATGGGGAAAAGGCTGTTTCCAGGATAGTTGATGAAGTCAATCTTTTTTAGTCATTGTTTTTCCTCCATTTAAAGGAGTTTAAGCGGATTTGCTGGCCAACAGAAAGATTTCTGAACACAGGAGATGTTGTTATGGAAAACGATGAATTTCATCGACCGGTCGATTCGATGGCGCCGGTATTGACGGCGAAGGACAGGGACAGGATCAGGACCGGGATACTCAGCAAATATTCAAGAGTAGCCATGAGCCCGAGAGGCCTTTTCCAGTACCCTACCGGAATTGCTGGTTTGGCAGCGCTAGAATATGACACGGCCTTTCTAAAGGATATCCCCGACGAGGTTCTCGAGAGCTTTTGTGGTGTGGGTAACCCGTTTTCGTTAGGCAAAATAAATCCGGGAGATACCGTTCTGGACGTTGGCTGCGGTTGCGGAATCGATGCGATGATAGCAGGGTCACTTGCCGGAATCGATGGTCAGGTGATCGGCATGGATCTCAGCCTGGACATGATCAGGAAAGCTAAGGACAATCTCAGGCGCACCGCACTGGAAAATGTTTCATTCGAGAACTCATCAGCGGAGGATTTGCCCTTCCCGGACGAAACTTTTGAGGTGGTTATTTCCAGCGGAGCGTTCAATCTTGTTCCGGACAAGGCCAAGGCGCTCAAGGAAGTTTATCGGGTCATGAAACCCGATGGCAGACTTATGATCGCTGACCAGATCCTGACTACGCCCATGCCTTCGGACACAGAATCGCTCATAGAGAACTGGGCCCGGTGAATGGGTGGATCAGTTCCAGGAATGGATTTCCTGGCAATGTTGGAAGAAGCCGGCTTCCGGGGTGTTGAGTCTGGAGCTGTAACGGGTCTTCACAGTTCACCTGTCACTGTGGGAATGTTGTTTAAGGCTATAAAACCAGAGTCATCAGGTTTTGTCATGGAGGATCGATACATGTCTACGATGGACTATTACCAGCAGTTCATGGCATCCGCCTACTCAGAAGGCGTCCTTGATCAGAAAACCAGGTATTTAATAGCATTGGGGGCTTCTTTGGGGGCAGGGTGCGATCCATGAACTCATTTTTGCCTTGCGGCCGCAAGGAAAAATGGCGTTACTGACGAGGAAATTCAGGAGACCATGGCTTTGGCCATGACGGTCGGCGCCTCGAAAATTAAGCTCATGACACGAAACGCTTTGGCGTCCATGGACAACGAAACAAATGTTACGGATACCCGGGTGACGGAGCCGGCAGTAAAGAGCGCTGACAAGAAGGGCTCACCCTGAGCGGCGTGAAACCGCTCTGGATGAGCGGAAAAAGCCGGGATGGATATGTGGCCCCATCCACGAAGACTGCTGATGGATGGATATGTAGGGGTTTTTCATATTGCTAGGTCGGGCTTTGGGGCCCGAACCACCTCAACAAGGGAAAACCAGCCATTGGGGTCACTGTACCAGCGGTCGATGCGCATGCCGGCCCGCCTGAACATTTGGTCTGCAGAATCTCTCCCGAATTTTCGGCAGATCTCTGTCCGAATGGTTTCGCCCCTTCTAATCAGGAAGGATATGTCAAATAGGGTAAGCCGTATCAGATGGTCTTCTTTTGCCACAAGATGCATTTCGATCTGACAATGCTGTTCATTGAAATAGGCGAGATGTTTGAAAAGATCGGGTTCGAATTCGGCCCCGATCTCTCTGTTTATAACCTTTAGTATGTTCTTGTTGAACCGAGCGGTGACACCCAGCGAATCGTTGTATGCCGCTTCAAGTATGTCGATAGATTTGACCATGTCCAGTCCGACAAGGAAACGGTCGCCCGGATTCATGCTCCTGGCTATATTTTTGAGAAAAACGTCTGTCTCATCCTCGTCAAGATTTCCGATTGTGCTTCCAAAAAACAGTATGAGCTTGGGGGAAGCGCCATGTCCACCAATGAATTTTTTCGTGAGGTCTCCAATTAAGGGCTGAACATTGAGGTCCGGAAACTGGTTTTGTAATTCTCCTGAAGATTTGACCAGAGCCTCGTGGCATACATCCACCGGGATGTAACAAATTCCGTGTAGTCTATGCGAACCGAGGGCGTCAAGGAATATCCGAATTTTCTTGTTGGATCCGGATCCGAGTTCAATCAGATTTCCCGGACCGAAACCGTCTAAAACTTCAGTTGCGTGTTTTGTGAGCAGTTCAAGCTCTGTCCTGGTCTGGTAATATTCCGGAAGCTCGCAGATCAGCTCAAAAAGCTCGGATCCGGTGGCGTCATAGAAATATTTGCTGGGAATATATTTCTGGTTTGCCTGAAGACCATCAATTATGTCCGCTGCTGTGGAATCAGCCCAACATTCCCTAATATCAACCCCATTAGCAAATTGCCTTTTAGTTGAAGACGCTTTCATAACAAAAAAGGCCTCCTGATAAATATCCCTGACACAGGACGAACAGGTATTAGCGACACGGGACGAAACGAACCCCGGTTGCGGTATCCCGAATTATTTTCCCCAATAATTCCACAGTCAGATCAATGTCGTGTTCCGTGTTATCCCAACCGAGTGAAAACCTCAGCGAGCAATGGGCCATCTCATTCGAAAGCCCCATTGCCAGAAGCGCATGTGACGGTTCAGGAGCCCCGGCCCGGCAGGCTGAACCAGAGGAAATAGCCACACCTAGCTGATCCATCGCCATAACCACCGACTCGCCACGCATGCCGGGCAATGTCATGTTCAGGGTGTTAGGCAGACGCTCCATACTCGGGCCGTTAAGCATTGCGTTCGGCACAACCAGCCTGATGCCGTCCTCCAGACGATCCCGTAACAACCTGATCCTGTCCATTTCAGGCAGCCTCTGGATAGCGATCTCAGCCGCCTTGCCGAGCCCTGCAATACCAACGACATTCTCAGTGCCGGCCCTGAGGCCGTGTTCCTGTTTTCCACCATGAACCAGAGGATCCGGCTCAATCCCCTTACGAACATACAGGGCGCCTACACCTTTCGGGCCATGGAGCTTGTGACCGGACAAAGTGAGCATATCGACACCCAATTGTTCGACATCAATAGGAATCTTTCCTACAGCCTGCACGGCGTCGGTATGAAAAACGGCTCCATGTTCCCTGATGACACTGACCAGTTCAGCAATTGGCTGTATGGCTCCTGTCTCGTTATTCGCAGTCATAACGCTGACAAGTATGGTTTCCGGAACGATCGCTGATGCCAGGTCCGAGGGATTGAGCAATCCCTCCCTGTCCACCGGAAGCCTTGTCACCCGAAATCCCTGATGCTCAAGCCACTCACACGCCAACAAAACGGCGGGATGTTCAATGGTTGAGGTTATTATGTGATTCCCACGGTGACGATTTGCATACGCGACCCCCTTAATGGCTAGGTTATCCGCCTCGGAACCACCACTGGTGAATACTATTCTGCGGGCCGTGCAATTGATTAACTGAGCCACATTCCGTCTGGCCGACTCCACAATGAAACGGGCTTCATTTCCTGAAGCGTGGATACTCGAAGGGTTACCGAAACATTTCTGGTTGACCATGGCGATTGTTTCGAGGACTCCAGAATCCATGGGTGTAGTGGCGTTATGATCCAAGTAAATCCGACGCATGTTTGTGATATTTTCCGGAGCAGTCTCCAGCGTTTCCGGGGACTGAAATTCCTGGTAACGCACTGACGATTCCGACCTGGTTGCGCCCCCAACCTTTTTCACTTCGCACAGTAGCGCCTTGTAAACCGGGAAACCGGAAATGGGATCATAGTGCTGCAGGTCCGTCAGGTCATTGACGTTGCAATCCCGCCACGCATCGGGGCCAATCGGTCCGCCACCGCCCATCGCGGCGTCAACAACTCCCTCCATTATGTTATCGGTCACATAGGAGCGGAACCTGACCGAGCCCCTCGGACTAATTACATCAACAAGATCATTGGTCTTAATGTTTCGTCGAGCGGCATCTGACGAATTGATGGTGACTGTGGGCTCAGGCTGTCTTTTCAGCAGGTCCGGAACATTGTGGAATTGGGAGCGGAAATCTGACGTGACCCTCGAGCCGGAAGTGAATATTAAAGGGTATTTTTTAGAGAGATCTGGCCGCGAGATTGGGCCTTCCTTCGGCTCTGTATAAAGGGGCAGGGCGTCATAACCGTGTTCCTCAAGGATGGTGGACGCAATCTCGAACTTTCCCGTGGGAGTGTCAAACCCCGGTTTGCCGTCCGGTCTGAGTCGGCCCTTCTCCCACTTACGGTATTCCATCATTACGGCAGGAACCCGCGCTAGTCCGCCTGACGCACGAACCTCTTCCAACGACAGCCCGGCGGGCTTGAGAGCGTGCCTCAGGACCTCTTCCTCAGTTTGGGGATATAGATGTCCATACCCTAGTCGTCTGGCCAACTCCGCCAGGATGAAAAAACCGTGCCTAGCCTCACCTACAGGATCGATGACCCTTTCACGTATCCTGAATAACGGGCCGTAAGTCATATATGATTCAATCTCATAGTATGTCGTGGCAGGCAGAACCAAGTCCGCGTAAGCGGCGTCAGCAGTAAGGAAACGATCGATACATACCAGAAAATCCAGGGAGGAAAGGGTCTTGCGCCATATCTCAGGCCGCGGCCATGCCGTGATTATTGAACCGCCCTCTATTATCAGGGACTTGATCGGATACGGCTTCCCATTCAGGACTGACTCAGGAAGGCAAATCGCATGTGATTCACCACGATAGTGGCTGTAGACTGGAAAACGGTCTCTTCCCAGGGCCTTTCGGACGTCCGGATTCGGCACATGCCCTTCCCTGTTCATGGGGAAATGGTTTTCCCTCATGCTGAAACAGCGCCCACCCGGAACATCGAGCTGACCGGCTAAAGCCCAAAGGGCCAATGTCGCGCGAATGGCCTGAACACCGCTGTCACTGTATTCCAGGCCGCTATACATAATCGGGGAAGCGCCCCTTGCGGATGCGATTCGATGGGCGAGTCGCCGGATCACGTCAGCCGGCACGCCTGTAATCGGCTCCACTACCTCCGGTCGAAAATGCTGACAATACCTGGCGAAATCCTCAAAACCATGAGTCCATTCCCTGATAAAACTCTCGTCGTATAATTCTTCCTCGATCAGGACCCAGCATAAGGCCAAAGCGAGCGCTCCGTCGGTCCCCGGTCTGATCGTTATCCATTGAGCGTCAGTGGCAATAGCTGTTCCGTTTCGACGTGGATCTATAACAACAACCTGCGCCCCACGACTCCTGGCCCTCATTATCCGTTTGAAATCCATCGGAGGACAGTCAGTTGCGGGATTGGCCCCCCAGATGACTATGAGGTCGGCGTTCTCGACATCCGAAAACATGTTGATCATCATGCCGCCTGCAGTAACGTGTGGCGCTATCATTGCGAATGAAACATAACATAGCGCCCCGACACCCAGGGTATTGGGAGAGCCAAACGGGAACAACACGCTGGAAGCTGAAGATACCGCCACGCCTTTGGGCTGGAACACGTCGCATTCGGAGAGTTCAAAGCTCCCCCTCCCCGTATAAATGGCCGTGGCTTCCGGACCGTGTTTCTCTTTGATCGAATTGAGTTTTGATACTATGGTGTCAAACGCCTGATCCCAGGATATTCGAGTAAATTCATGATTACCCTTGGGACCTGACCGAGCTAGCGGATATTGCAGCCGATCCGGAGAATATACTATTTGAGGAGAACGACGACCTATCTCACAGATCATACCGAGTTCGGATTCTGTATCGGGATGGGTTTCACAGAGCCTTCCCTGGGAATCAAAGCGCGCCTCTATCCAGCAACCGGCAGGACAAATGCCGCAAAGCGCCCGACGTTTTGCCCCCTTGCTTTTCTTATTGATTGATTCGCTCAAATTTCTCCCAGCCGTCGCAATGATTAGTCCGTCTGTAACAATTGGTTCGGGCCATTCTCCGTAAAAGCGAATAGTCGAATAGTCTCAGTCAGAATCCTGGTCAGCTTTTGGTTTCTTACGTCTGATGTCCC
>CAZGVM010000177.1:0-6849 GCA_964528855.1 uncultured Desulfomonile sp.
GGCTCAAATCCGCCTCAAGAAGCATTCTTTCAGCAGCCATAGTGGACATTCGCTCATCCCACTTAAATACAGGGACACTCGTGGCCAGCGCCAGTTCCTCCATCATTACAAGAGCTTTTTCCGCTTGTGGTCCCTGAGAACCATCCATGTTGTAGGGCATGCCGACAACGATTTCAGTAACATTGAACTCGTTGACTATTTGAACAATTGCAGCGATGTCGTTGTTACGCCCCCTGGACTCCAGCGTCTTCAACCCCTGGGCAGTAAAACCAAGCTCATCGCTTAATGCCATGCCAATTCTTTTTGATCCAATATCCAACCCTAGTATTCGCAATGCGGCGCCCTTCCCCTAAATACACAATGATCAACAGAGGCGATTGTATAAATCAGAATTTTCGTGTCAAGCACATTGGAGAGATAAAGGCAAAAATCCGGTCCTGAACTAACTCTCTCAGGGATGCAACGAAGCGCACATTTCTGAGGACAGTGATTGAATGTTTTGTTTCAGGGCTTCTGCCATATCGATGATAAAGTCTATGTCTTCTTCCGTCGTATAGGGTATGCATCTGCGAGCGTCTATGGGCAACGCTGCATTGGCCAGTCGCTGGGGAATGGCTACGATCCTGGCCCCTCTCATGAATTGTGGCGGCAAACTGGAAAACGCTTGTTCCGAAATTAGCACAAGATTCTCATCTTCTGAAATGAGTGACAACCCAAATGAACTCTCAGGCTTGAGTTCCAGCACACCTTTCAGCCCAGACTTGAGCCTTTCGGTCAAAACACTCTGTTGAGCCCTGATTGCGCCAATCGATGATATGCCGTCCAAAGCCTGACGCCTCTGAATTTCAGAGCCCATGAGCAAAGCTTCTTCAAAACAGTCCAAAGCCTCCGGCAAGTATTTTCTTGCCAGGTTTGATCTCCCCTCGATCAACATGTTACGCGCTTCAGGTTCATCGGTTGAATCAGGATCATACACCTTGCCATAATAGGCAACGGCCGAAGAAACATCGCCTCTTTCAAGAAGTTCCCTACCACGGTTTACCAGCGTCAATTGTGAAGTCTCAGTGTTTGTATTCATGAAGCTTTACCCATATCCATTAAACAGGAATTAGACGATCCAACAAAGTATGTGCTGAACCGAAAATCTGCATATTATGCATTAAAAAAATACTAAAATAAATGAAGTGTTATATCCATTTATTAAACCGCTGAATAGCATATTAATTTTAACTTATCAACATATTTCTGTTATAATTTTTTTAACTGAAAAGAATCCTGGTTTTGTGGTAATATGAAACCACTGTGGACGGATTTGCGCCGAGTTTTTCGGGTCATACGGATTTGTTCGACGTGGACGTGTCCTCCTGTTAAACGATGATGGATCAAATTTTAACAGTGGAGGATATTTTACCTTCAAGGTGATAAACAAAGATCCGGCGATGGGCACATTTCGTGGCCCGGATTTCAATTTCACATGAGAAAAGTCATGAGTGTTAGAGGTCTTTTACGTTACCTGCCGGTTGTATCGATAGTTCTTGTGGCCATCGTGTTGCTGGCTATAGTGATAATCTTTACGATTCGCAATATAAATGCGCAGAATGAGAGAATGGAAGAATTTACGGCCAGGCAGGGAGTTTCGGTAATCAGGACGCTGGAGGCCGGGACTAGAACCGGATTCATGGAAGGTGACTGGGGCATCGAGTATTTTCAGATGCTGATAGAACAGGCCGCCAAGGATCCGGATGTCGAATGGGTAGGTTTGATCAACAATGATGGTATAATAGTGGCTCATAGTGAACCGGCAAAAATCGGCCTGAGACTTTTGATGGGCAAGGAACTCAACACCGTCAGGGCAGTTATACGAACTGGTGAGCCGATGTCTTTCACAAGAGAATTGCCTGGAGGGCGAACAATTTTTGAGATATGGAAGCCTTTCACTCCTTTTCCTGATCAACTTGCCCAGACCGAAATCATTGCCAAGCATACCCGCATCGGGCAGGAACTTCTGGACATTTTTGACAAGGAAAAGAAACAGGTGCTTTTTCTCGGCCTAAAAATGGACCGTTTCAAGGAAATCCGTCGCCAGGAATTAATTTTTGCCATTTTCATGGGCGCTGTGCTTTTCATCATCGGCTCAGCAGGTGTGTATTTCATCTTTGTGGTCCAGAACGCCTACCTGGTTCGTAGAACCCTGGACGAAATGAGGACTTACACAAGGAACGTCCTGGAGAGCATGGCCAATGGTCTGATCACTGTTGATCGGTCGTTGAGAGTGGCGACCTTCAATCCTAACGCCCTCGAAATACTGAAAAAGACCAAGGAAGAAATCGATGGCAGACCGATATCGGGCCTGTTGCCGCTTGAAGAAGAAATCAGACAGGTTTTGTCCGATTCAGAATCAATCCTTGAAAAGGAAGTAAAGATATCTACCGAGGGAAAGGGGAAAAGTTTCCTCACACTTTCCGTTTCCCCACTGAAGGATCCGGAGTCATCCATAGCCCGCGGCGCAGTAGTTATCCTCAGAGACATGACCATGATCCGTGAGTTGGAACAGAAAGTCATAATGAGTGAAAAGTTTGCGGCCTTGGGCAGACTTTCCGCGGGAGTGGCGCATGAAATTCGAAATCCCTTGAATTCGATTCGCGGTTTCATTCAGTATTTTCAAAAGAAACTAAAACTGGAACCTGAAGATTTCAGGTACACCGAGTTGATGCTGACCGAGGTGGACAGGCTGAACAGGGTCATATCCAAACTATTGGCTTATTCAAAACCCAGAGAACCACGTTTGGGAATCAGGTCAGCCGATGAAATTGTGGACCATTGCATCAGGATAGTTGAGCGAGAGGCTAGTGAGGCCGGAATTCAGATCATCAGGGAAAAATCTTCCGAGGACCTGCCTCTGGCACTGGTCGATACCGATCAAATGACTCAAGTGTTCCTGAATATCCTGATCAACGCAATTGAAGCAACACCCAGCGGCGGTTCCGTTTCCATCAGGGCAAGAACAGACGAGCAAGGCAGGCTCCAGATCATTACCGAGGACAACGGAGAAGGCATACCTCGGGAAAACATCGACAAGCTTTTCGATCCGTTCTTTTCTACCAAGAAAAAGGGGACCGGTCTTGGTCTGGCGATTGTCAAAAGCATTATAGAGGGGCATGGTGGAGAGATAGAAGTTGAATCAGAGCCCGGCCACGGAACTCGATTTATCATCACCATAAACACCTATCAGGACCCCGCCGTTGATGAAGGTCTCGATGAGTATAATGCTCTAAGGACTGCCTCAGGCGTTTCATAGTTGAAAAGTTCTTTAAGACTCAAAACCTATTTATTTGTGCGGACAGGAATTATATGAAATCACGTAAAGCTAAAATACTGGTTGTGGATGACGAGCCATCCCAAAGAAAAATGCTTCAGGCAAATCTGTCCCTCGATGGGTATGAGGTTTATGAGGCGGATGATGGAAAGACCGCTATATCAAGGGTATCAGAAGAATTCTTCGATCTGATACTAATGGACAACAGGATGTCCCAGTTGGACGGTATAGAGGCGCTCAAGCAGATCAAGAAAATATCTCCTGGAATTCCAGTCATAATAATCACTGCGTACGCATCGGTAGAGACCGCAGTTGAGGCCCTTCAGTCGGGAGCTCATGATTACCTGACCAAACCTCTGGACATCGATGAGCTTCGGATCAAGGTCCAGCAAACCCTGGAGTTCTGGCGACTTAAAGAAGAGAACATACTTCAGAAAAGACGGATAGAGAATCTCTTCGACGCTTCCAGAATTATTGGTCGATCGCCGAAGATGCGTCAGGTTCTTGAAACTGTGGCTATGGTGGCTCCAACAGAGGCGTCAGTCCTGATCCTTGGAGAGTCCGGGACAGGAAAGGAGTTGATCGCAAACGCGTTACATCAGGGATCTAGCCGCAGTGAAAGGCGATTCATCAAGATCAATTGCGCCGCTTTACCCGAGACCCTGCTGGAAAGCGAACTTTTCGGACACGAACGAGGGGCCTTCACCGGAGCAGTCGGCAGGAAACCGGGCAGGTTCGAACTTGCCGACGGTGGCACAATATTTCTCGATGAAATTGGTGAAATGACTTTTTCAACCCAGGCCAAGCTGCTTCGAGTTCTTCAGGAACGGGAATTTGAACCGCTGGGATCTACCAGATCTGTTAAAGTAGATATACGTGTAATAAGCGCCTCCAATAGGGACTTGAAAGATGAGGTCAGGAAAGTAAACTTCAGAGAGGACCTTTTTTACAGGCTGAACGTCGTTCCCATAAATCTGCCTCCGCTGCGCGAGAGGAAAGAGGACATACCTTTATTAGTCGATCACTTCCTTCATATCTACAATGAAAAGAATAACCGGCATCTCAAAGGGTTCCACCCTAGAGCGCTCGACGCCATGATGCGATATTCGTGGCCCGGCAACATTAGAGAGTTGGAAAACGTAGTGGAAAGAGCCGTCATTCTCACCATGGACGAGTATGTGTCCTTCTCCGAATTGCCTGAATCTATCTCAGGTGAATCAGCCAGCGCCGTCCCAACAACGTCTAAAGCCGGAATTGTCCCTGGTATGACAATAAGGGAACTGGAAAAGGAGTTGATCCTGGTGACACTCGACCACAATGACGGCAACAGAACCAGAAGCGCTGGATTCCTCGGAATTACCAGGCGGACTCTACAAAACAAACTCAAAGAATACGGTATAGATTCCCAGGGTTCTGATCACGGCACAGATTGAGCGAATCCTGAATTCGTCTTTAAACTATTTCTTTAGATCAAATGACGGCGCCTTCAGCTTTGGCTGCTTTTTGGGCCTGAAGGCCGCGTAGGCGCCCCATTTCATCAGAGCGAACAGACCCACCGCTATCGCTCCAAACACAAATACCGAACCACCAAAGATGACCAAGATTCTCGTCTTGTAAATGCCGAGTATCAAAATGAATGTGACTGCGATCATCGTCATCAGACCCGAGAGTCTGTCAAAACCTGGAATGTCGTCAAAAGACACGCTTTTACGAATGATCGCCAGGGTCATGAACATTGAAACAATGGGAACAACGTGGATCAACAGGTTGGCGTCAAGCAGATTTTCCCGTGTAAAAAAAATTACATATCCTGTCAGAACTGCAGAGAACACCCCCGGAACACATGCCAGATACACCATGACCGAATGGAAATATTTCCATGGCGATTGAGATCCTTTACTAGGACCATGAACAAGTGTCATGATCCAGGCCATCAGGGGCAATCCCACAAAATAACCGACTATCGACCATGGTCTTTCATCAAATAGCAATACTAATTCGCGTGCTGTCATGCTTCCTGAAAAACTTTCTTCGTCAGTCCTCCGTTTTTGTTTCCCTGACAACCTGTAATAATTTAAAAGTAGGCTGTCATGATCTCTTTGAGGTTATTTACGTCGTTGGCTCTCCTGGCGGCCGGACCAAGTTTCAAACTCGGAAAATTCTCTTCAAATGCAGGCCGGTCATTTCTGTAAATGACCCCCAGTGGGATTCGGTCTCCCCATTCGTCGGCTACGTCCAGAGCATTTCTTCTGTCAGTAGGATCATGGTCATCCGGCAGAAAGTAGCACCGCTGGCTATACCAGCCAAAAGTATTGATTTTGTTAAAGGATACACAAGGTTGCAGCACATCTATCAGAGACAGCCCCCTGTGTTTGATACCCTGCTGTATCAATTCGGAAAGGTATTCGACTTGCCCTGAGAAACCACGTGCTACAAAGCCCGCTTTCATTGCCACTGCGACCTGAACCGGGTTGAACGGGGCATTATAAACGCCCTGTGGCTGGGTCTTTGTGACGAAGCCTTGGGACGAAGTCGGACTTGCCTGACCCTTGGTCAGCCCGTAAACCTGGTTGTCATGAACTATAACGGTGACATCAATATTTCGCCTTATTGCTGCCAGGAAATGATTGCCACCTTCTCCGTAGTGACAACCGTCACCGCTCTCGACGATCACCTTGAGGTCCGGATTGCCGATCTTTGCTCCCGTGGCCACGGGTAGTGATCTGCCATGCAGGCCATTGAATACATTGGCTTTCAGGTAATGAGGAGCTTTTGCAGCCTGTCCGATGCCTGAAACAAACAGGACGTCGTGCGGCGCTATCCGAAGTTTGACCAGGGCATCCTTGACAGCCTTCAGGATGGAATGGTTGCCGCATCCTGGGCACCATGCCGTGGTGTATTCCCCGTAATCACTTAACTTGATCATATCATGACCCCGACAGCAGCTTTTCCAGAATGTATTCCGGCGTTATGGGAAGACCGTCGTATCTCAATATGGTCCTGAAAATATGATGGCCGGTTTCTCGTCGCAGAAGTCTGGCAAACTGCCCCGTTGAGTTACTCTCCACTGAAACAACCTGTTTGGCCGAACCCAGGATAGCGCTGACAGAATTCGAGTCAATGGGCCATACTTGGGAAAAGTGAATACAGGCAGCCTTTTTACCGGATTTTCTCAACTCATCGCATGCTTCACGGACTGATCCTTTTGTTGATCCCCAGCAAACCATCAACAAATCCGGATCCATATCCCCGCAGAATGTGAAGTCTGTCAACTGCCGCTTTATTCCGTCCAGCTTTCGGTTGCGTTTATCGACCATTTTCGCTCTTATGGCCAAATCTTCCGTCAGATGGCCATCCTCAGTATGCTCATCACTATCAGCTATGACTAGCTCCTCGTCACTGTGAGCCACCACGCATTTTTCTGATAATCCCGGAAAAAGTCTTGGACTGACACCTGTCTCAGTAAATTTGTAAGTGAGATGATGTTTTGAATCCGATTGGGCATGAGCGCAAACATCAACAGGCATCAGTTC
>CAZGVM010000178.1:0-6805 GCA_964528855.1 uncultured Desulfomonile sp.
AATGGAAAAACTCTTCACGAAACATCATGCATAGGCGCGGAATGTGAGTTGCAGGTTGATTAAATCCAGAAAAAACCATGAGTAGCGTGGATCACAAAAATTCTGACTTGTCCGTGTCGTTTCCAGCAAGATTGAAGCAAAGGATTGTTGACCCATTTTTATCATCGGAAAATCCACCCGGGCATGACGCGCGAGGAGCAGCGCTGGGACTGCTGATCGGTCTCGGCTTTCCGCTTGGCTTGCAGTGGGTTTCATTGGGGCTGATTCGAACGCTCGTTAAATTCAATATTGTCCTGGCGTTGGCCCTGACCTGGGTAAACAATCCTTTTACGGTGGGGCCCATGTATTATGGATATTACCTAATGGGATCAGCGTTGATCGGAAACTCTTCAAAAATTAATTCGGACGCATTCCTGGAACTTATGGCCCCTCTGTTTCAAGCGGAAACTTTCCTGGATTCATTTTCCGGACTTGCCGAAATTGGTTCGGACGTTCTGATCAAATGGGCTGTTGGGGCTTCAGTCACCGGTTTATCATTCGGAGCGCTCGGTTATGTGGCCACATATTATATCCAGAGTTATCGACAAAAAAAACGACAAAAAACAAGCGATTCGAACTGAGTAATTTCCAGATTCGGTTGAAATCAGCGATGCTTTCCAACAGATATTTTGGGACACAGTTCGTCAATGACACATCTGGAACAAAAAGGTGAAACCGGCTTGCACACATTTTGTCCATAAGTGACCAGAAGATCGTTGTATTCCACCCAGTATTTTGAAGGGAGTTTAGCTCTTAAAGCCATTTCTGTCTGGTCAGGCGTTTTTGTTTGGACATAGCCTATCCTGTTGCTTATCCGGTGCACATGAATATCCACACACAATCCTGATTTACCATGCCCCAGGGTCACCACGAGATTTGCAGTCTTACGACCGACACCTTTCAGTTTCAGCAATTCATCAATTTCATCCGGGACCATACCGTCGTATTTGGTCATGATCTCTGATGATATGTGTTTAAGAGTTTTGGCCTTGGTCTTGTAGAATCCAACCGGATATATCAGATCCTCAATTTCTTTTTCCGTAAGAGCCAGTAATCCAACTGGGTCCTGGATTCTGGAAAACAGTTTTCTTGATGCAGCGCGGGTTGTTTCATCCTTGGTCCTTAGGGATAGTATCGTAGAGACCAGCACTTCGTAGGGGGCTCGGCGCTTTCTGGATATTTCCGTGACTATCGGCAAACTCAGACCTTCGCACGCCATTCTAAGCTTTTCAACTACCAGATCGATGTCTAAAGAAATGACAACCTCCCTTGGTTGGTTTCAATTTTTATGAACGGAATCGGCGTCAATAATTTAATCCAACCTTGTTTCTAACGTCAGTGAGAGTTACTGACGCAACGGCTCGAGCTTTATCAGCGCCTTTTTTCAGTACATCCCTAATATAACCGGGGTCCCTGAATAGGCGTAGTTTCTCTTCTCTATTGTCTTTGAAATAGTCCCAGAGGATGCCCACCAACTCTTTTTTCAGTGTGCCATAACCGGCGCCACCCTGGAGGTACAATTTTTTCACTTCTTTCACTCTGTCTTCGGGAGCAAAATGTCGATATATCTGGAATAAATTACAGGTTTCCGGATTTTTGGGCTCCTCGACCGGGGTTGAGTCGGTCTTTATGCCCATGACCTTCTTTTTGAGGGTCTTCTCATCGAGGAAAATTTCTATGGTGTTGTCATAGGATTTCGACATTTTCTGCCCGTCCACTCCGGGCACTGTGGCAACTTCGTCGTTAATTTCACCTTCAGGGACAACGAATGTTTCGCCATACATGTTGTTGAATTTGATGGCAATGTCTCGGGTAACTTCTAAGTGCTGTTTCTGGTCCTTTCCAACTGGAACGAGATTGGCCTGATACAGGAGGATATCAGCCGCCATGAGGACGGGGTATGCGAACAAACCATGACTGGGAGAAATTCCTTTGGCTATTTTGTCCTTGTATGAATGACACCTCTCGAGCAACCCCATAGGAGTCATACAAGTCAGAATCCAGGTAAGCTCTGTAACTTCCGGAACATCCGACTGAACCCAGAAAAAACATTTGTCGGGGTCCAAACCCAGGGCAAGGAAGTCCGAGGCTACATCAAGAGTTCCTTCAGCTAGTTTGGTTCCGTCCGAAACACTAGTCATGGCATGGTAGTTGACTATGAAAACATAAAGCTCTGACCGGTCCATGTAAGATATCATGGGCTTCATCATGGCCAGATAGTTGCCCAGATGAAGTGAACCACTAGGTTGAATGCCCGACAATATTTTCAAATCTTGTCCCCTTTCCTTGGGATCTCGGTCCAGTATAATATTTCATAAATTGCCCATGACCTGAATTTGGATTTAAACAAAAACCAAACCAGAAAACTTTCCGTCGCAAACTGTAATAAATACAACAGGACCATTCTCCAGGTCAACGCGCAATTTGTTAAGGAATGTCATCAACATCCAGATTTGCGATTTAAGGTGGACATACATTGATTAAAAAGCTATAACGCGTTGCCTGTGGAACAGTAAGAAAGAATTTCATGAGGTGAATGCGAATTTGAATATTGTCAGACGGTTATATGATTGGGTTCTGTCCTGGGCTCACAGTAAATATGGTGTTCCGGCCCTCTTTGTATTGTCTTTTGCTGAATCATCCTTCTTTCCCATACCCCCTGATGTTCTTTTGATGGCGCTAGCCATTTCCAGACCCAAGAAATCCTTTTACTACGCGTTTGTCTGTACGGTTGCCTCGGTCTTGGGTGGAATGCTCGGCTACCTGATCGGAATGGAATTTATTGATGTCGTGGGTTACAAAATACTAAATTTTTACAATCTGCAGTATGAATATGACGTCGTGGGAAAGTTATATGAACAGAACGCATTTTGGGCCGTATTCACTGCAGGTCTGACTCCGATTCCCTACAAGCTATTCACCATAGCAGGCGGCGCTTTCAAAATCGATTTCATCGTATTTGTAGTAGCCTCTGCCTTTGGAAGAGCATCGCGTTTCTTCATGGTTGCGGCTCTCATCTATTTTTTTGGGCCGCCAATCAGAACTTTTATAGACAAATATTTCAATCTCATGGTTGTGGTTTTTACCGTACTCCTGATAGGCGGTTTTATCGTTATCAAATATTTGATTATGTAACAGGCTCATCGAGATGAAGGGAGTTGCTGAAAAAATGTATTTACCTGATATTTTTAAAACTTTTTTGGCGAAACATGGTGAAATAGCCGAAGCTTACCAGAAAGCCGGAACTCTTTGTTCAAAGTCAGGGCCGATTGATGAGAGACAACAGCACCTTATCCAACTTGGCGTGGCCGTTGGAGTTGGGTCCAGGGGTGGAGTCAGATCCCATGCCAGAAGAGCAAAAGATTTGGGCGCCACGGACCAGGAGATATTGCAGGCGGTTTTACTCGCCGCTCCTATAGTCGGTTTTCCATCCATGATGGCCTCCTATGGATGGGTGACAGAAACTCTCACCTTGGAAAAAGACTGAGGCGTTCACCAGTTTCAAACTTCAGGCCGCGGACTCTGATACATTCTAGCGGCCTGTCCACACCGGCTTCTTCTTTTGAAGAAAACACGAAATGCCGTTTTGAGCGTCTTCGGCCATCAAATTAAGGGTGATCACGTTGTTTGCATACTGATAGGCGTCGTGCAGACCCATATCAATCTGGTCATAGAAAGCTTTTTTACCAATTGCCAGAGTCAGCGGACTGGCTTCGCATATTGAGTCCGCCATTTCCAGAGTCGCTTTTTCCAGTTCAGACTCATCAACTACCCTGTTTAGCAGACCGTTCTGTAGAGCTTCCTGAGCGCTGATCAACCGCCCGGTCATCAACATTTCCATGGCGAGTTTTCTACCAACGGCCCTGGTGAGGGCAACCATCGGAGTGGTGCAAAACAGGCCTATTTTTACTCCAGGAGTCCCAAATCTGGCAGTAGTGTCTCCAACAGCCAGGTCACACTGCGCCACGAACTGGCAACCAGCAGCGGTAGCCACACCATGAACCTGCGCTATCACTATCTGCGGTATTTCGTGGATTAATTGCATCATCCTGGAGCATTCTTCAAAAATTGATTTGTACGCTGGCAAGTCTCCGTCCGTCATCTCCGTTAAATTGTGGCCTGAGCAAAAATGCTTTCCTGTGGACCTGACAATTATCGCTTTGATCGACCGCTGGTTTTTATAATCATGAAAAGCGCGGCTCAGTTCATCTATCATATTGCGAGACAGCGCGTTGATGGTCATGGGGGAATTAAGAGTTATGATTCCGGTTTCATCGCCGGTTTCCACCAAAATGTCCTTGTAATTCATGGTTTGTTCTCCTTAGGTTTGTTTATTGAGTGATCTGTTTCGAGGGCAACACCCAATTCATTCAACGAAAAACTTTCTGGATTTTTGTGAAAAACAGGTTATAGAAACCATTATGGCACTTGATTCCGGGCTGCTTTCAATTCGTAGAGAACGCTCACTCAAAAAAGTGACGGACGGTCCTGCGTCTAACCGGGACTTGGTCATGTGTCGGATCCCGACAGCTTTTTCCAGATTTATGACAATTTTTTTTGTTCTACTTTCGCTTCATCTGACCAGCTCTGCAGGGTGGACAACAGTTGACACAAAACTTCACAATAGTGATTTCAATCTCAACAAGGGGCGTCAGGAGTTTGAGAGAGGCAGTTACGCAGTTGCAGTAAAAACATTGACCGATTCCATAAAAGCCAATCCAGCTATGGCAGAAGCATATTTTCTAAGGGCCAAATCTCTTGACATGCTCGGTCAGCCTATACGCGCTCTCAAAGATATCTCAAAATACATAGAACTCAAACCCCAGGACCCAAAAGGTCATATATTAAAAGGCGATGTTAACAACTTCAATATGGATCATCGCGAGGCTATTGACTGTTACAGCCATGCCATCAGACTGGATCCCAGGTCTGCTAATGCCAGAATAGGCAGGGGATTGGCCTACTCTGCACTGGAGAGATATGACCTCGCCATCAAAGATTACGAGGATGTGCTTAAGGAAAACCGTCTCCACCATGAAGCTCTGACCAATCTGGGCGTTGTCCTGGCTTTGTCGGGAAAACCTGATGAAGCCCTTAAGAAATTGACTGAGGCCCTGGCTTTGGAAAGAGACCTCGAATGGAGGTCTAGATTGAACAAAATGATCGATGAAATTGCACAGACTCAAGCCAGAGGAAGTATAAAAAAAATGAACAGATCCCCTTTCAGTCAAACACCAAAGCCACTCTTGGAAAAACCCTGGTAGCCCCCAAACACCGGATGTATCAAGAACCACTAACCGATATGGTTTCACAAAGTAGACTACTAGATCCCACATTTCCAAAAAACCTGAAATCGCTACCTATCTCAATTATTTGGGCGAACAGTTCCAGTAGGTTTCCTGCTATTGCTATGCCCTTAACTGGATGAGCAATGGCACCGTCAGATATTTCGAAGCCTGAAGCTCCAACTGAAAAATCACCGCTGACAGGATTGGCTGTGTGAAGACCCATGACCTCGGTCACGAGAATACCTTTCGTCATTCCAGCGATCATTTCCTCAAGAGACAATTTGCCGGGTTCTACATAAAAATTGGTGATCCCACTTACAGGAGGAGTCTCAAACCCCGCGCGTCTACTGTTGCCCGTGGACGGATGAGAGAATTTCATTCCATAATACCTGTCATAAAGCCATGAACTCACAACACCGCCATCCACGACCACAGTTTTCTGAGCAGGAATTCCCTCTCCATCAAATCCAAAAGCTAGTTCACCACGCTCTTCCGATCCGTCGTCAATGATCCTCAAATTATCAGAAAATAGCTTGCCCCCTTTCACCACGCGGGGAGACGCCGTCCTCTTGAAATGATTCTCAGCTACGAATGAATTGGAAATTACCCCCAGAAGACCAGCCGCAGTGCTATTTTCAAATATTACCGGTAACTTGCCGGAGGTGACTGTTTTACCTCCCAAAGCTTTTATGGCGCGCATCGCCGCTTTGCGGGCTATGTCTACAGGTGTCAGACTTTCTGGATTCCTGCTTTGATCATACCAGTAAGAAGTCTCCTGTTCTCCAGAGTCTTCGGCCATCAATTCCACCCATGCTGAACAAATTCCAGAGCGATCAGCGACATCCAGTCCTTCCGAGTTCAGAAGTCGTGACTCTGTTACTGAGTCGATATAACCACTCGATCTGGCAATTGATATCCTCTTGTCCGATGCGTAGGCTTCTTTCTCTATGGTGCGGGCAATTTCAATTTTTTCTTTTTCGGGCATGATTATGAGCATTTCATCAAACAAAGCGGGGTTTTTGATATAGCTCAGATCTTCCCTAGTGAATCCGGCTGATTCATCAATTGGCATCACCGACGCCATCTCAACAGCATTTTTAATGGTTTTTTCTACATCATGCGGATCTGACGAAGAGCAAAATGAAAATCCAGATCTCCCGTCGTTGATAATCCTGACTGACAATCCTTTTAGACTGGACCTCTGAAGGGAGTCTACAATCGATTCTTTGACTTCAACCCTGAAGCTCTTGGACACCGTAAAGAAAAGCTCCCAAGAATCAACTGAATGTTTTGATATAAATGATTTTGCAGTATCTATGACGTCGGGCATCATTTCTCCCTCTTGGAAATCGGACTGAAAGTGACTTATCAATGTAGAAGTCCGGAATTACAATTTGATTGTCTTAACCTGTCTTATATATAACAGTTTCCATGAAACCAAAATAGCACAACGGCGGGTATTGACAGAAAATTTTTTA
>CAZGVM010000179.1:0-6612 GCA_964528855.1 uncultured Desulfomonile sp.
AGAACTTTCGGCTCATCGAGGTTTTTGGACAGATAATCCAAGTATGCCGGAAATGTTGAGCAAGAGGTTCTTTCCAACCTTTTTTCGATCATTTTTTTCAGAAAGGATTCATCGTAAACAGAGATATCGGTCGCCAGTTTATGCGAAATAAACCTCACCGCTTCGTCCATTTCAGGGACCGCCAGTGATGTAGGGGGCTGGAATCGGTTATTCTTCATTGTGATCTGAATATCATCAAACAGGAAACAGTCACTTGATTAGCTCACGAAGCTACGCGAAAGCTTCACTCATGGCTGAACTATAACATAGTCACTTTTTCCATTAAATTTTTCAATGGATAATATACTCAACTCAACTTTCGCAGTTGAAAAAAGAGGCAAAAGGTCTATCATACAGATATAATAAGCTCGCAAATGGACATCCCAATTCGCTATTTAAGTATTGTCAACAAAAAGACGTACCATCACGAGAGTTACTTCATTTGAGATAGACGATCAAGATATTAGAGATCTGCATATGGCTTACTGCAATCAACTGCGTTTCTGCGTGTCATACACATTTGCTTCCGGTGAGTATAAAAAGCTGGAACTCCCATTCGAAATATCAATAGGCCATTATGATTCTTGAGAGAGATAGCTTTTTAGAGCAGCGACTACATGCTCTGTCCGTGTTCCTGGCAGATCTTTTAGGCGCTGAACGATATCAACCGGAAGTCTAAAGCTCATGTTACAAGTATTCTTCTGGCTCATCTCCTCCAGAGATGAGATCCCTCTAGGCCGATGTCTTATTTTGACTACTCTCTCCAGCCCATCATTCCCTGATAGAGATGTGTTCGTCCCCGAATCTACCAAATCCTTCTCAGAAACTGGCCATAATTTTTTTCTAATCCATAGCCGAAGTTTACTCATCCGATTGGAATTAATTCTTCCACCTCGACCGTCGGTTGTTGGAAAAATCTTATTAATCGCATCTATCTCCTTCATTCCGCTCTGTATCAATTGATGAAGCTTCATTCGCTCGTTCAAGGTCTTTTTTCTGAAAGTTTCAAAGGCTATGGTCATCAACAGCTCCTTACTAATTATTATGATAACTGAAGATAATAGCTGCAATTAAGAACGCTATTATCACGCTAATAGTACAACACATTTAGTGCCCAGTGTCAAGTGATCATCTGAGAGCATGCTTACATGAGGGCCTATTTTGTCTCGTAGGCGTAACACGATTTTATGCTCCATTCTTGTTATCTAACCGTCCGGTTAGTTAACAAAATGATATGTTCTTTCGGGGGTTTATTCCCTTGACACCCGAAAAATAGGGGCGTACCTTGAATTCAGGTCATTTTGGAGGATTGAAATGAAAGCCGCCATCTATGCAAGAGTTTCCACGGAAGACCAAGCACATAATGGAGTCAGTCTAGATGCTCAAGTGAGCAGATGCGTAGATTATGTTGCCTCTCTAAATTATCAGCTTGTGGACACTTCTGTAGATGCAGGAATAAGCGCCAAGTCCACTGATAGGCCCGGTCTTCAACGTATACTCTCTCTTGTGAATAAGAAGAAAATCCAGCACGTGGTTACACTTAAACTCGATAGGCTTTCCAGACGAACCATTGATGCCCTAAATCTTGTTGAAACTCTGGCCAAGAAAAATGTGAGACTGCATTTAGTCGGCGAAAATGGTTCTGTAAATTCAGATAATCCCGATGATGAATTTATGCTCACATTAAAGGCAGGGGTCGCTCAACTTGAGAGAAAGAAGATAGCCGAGAGGACAAGATTCGCTCTGGCGAGAAAAAAACAGCTCAACCAAAGAGTTTCTCGTCACGCTCCCTACGGCTATACTTTTATCGAGGGCATGGTGGTTGAAGACCCCCAGGAACAGGCTGTAATCCTCAAAATAAAAGAACTTCATAGAAATTGTTATACTATTCGGGCTATCATTGCAGAGCTATCGGCAGAAGGCATTTTCAATAGAAACGGCAATCCATTTGCTATCCCATGTATTCACCGGATTTTAAAAAAGGCTCATCATGAAAAAAAAGAAGAAATTGCCGCCACTCAAAGATACGGAAACTTTTAAAGAGTTATTGAAGGATTTGAGAAATCAGACTCCGGAGCAGCTCAAACGGCTCAAGGTCATGCTCGATGATCTTATTGAACCGGAGGACATTAAGAAAGATCCAAAATGATGTAGCCACCGGATTAGGATTAGTTGGAATACTTGATGAATCCACGTTTTCTTTCGGAATTTTTTACTTTACAGGAAAAACCCCATAGTTATAGAGGGTAAGTCTATAAACGGCTGGTCTTAACAGGTTCAATCCTGAGCGGTTCTTTGAGCTATATCACCTCTTGTATGTCCTTTGGTTTTATTTCCCGAATATCAGGGCCATTTGTTTGCAGCAGTTTTCAGTCCATTGCAGTGTCTCTGGTATAACAAATAGTCTATGTATAGAAATGTTCTTACCCAGAGCTGAACTTGGTCAATTTATTGTTTTTATTGGGAGTGTATAAGTATGACTAACAATTCATGACTGGGTGGGTGTTTGAAATTGACTGCAGCCTGTACTACTGTTGTAGCCTACGATGAGGGGACATAAATGTTTTCAGGAGTGGAAGTCGGGGACATTCCACGATATGGCTTTATAATCAATTTGATGGCTGCTATTTTGTTCTGAAGGTCGGAAAAACCGGGCCAAATATGGAGTTATGTCATGACCTTTGATGAATTGAGGGAATTCATATCTGACCGCCGCCGCATGAAAATGCAACACATATATCAACCGCTCTTGATAAAGTCTCTCATCGAATGTGGCGGCATTGCCACTATTAGACAACTTGCGCAATGTTTCTTGAGCCAAGATGAGAGTGAGCTCCTTTACTATGAAGAAAAAATCAAAAAAATGCCGCTCAAAGTCCTCCTCAAACACGGAGTTGTTTCTAACGAAAATGCTTTGGTTTCTCTTTCTGTTAAAAATCTCTCGCTAAAAGAAAAAGCTGAGTTAAGAATGCTATGTGAGAAAAGGATCCAGGAATATATCATTGATAAAGGTATTGATACTTGGAGCTACAATCTCTTGGATGACCCTATTCCAGGTAGTTTACGCTATAAAGTCCTCAAAGAAGCTGGAGGAAGATGCGAATTATGCGGGGCAACTAAAAATGATAGGCCTCTTGATGTGGATCATATCAGGCCCAGATCAAAAAAAGGAAAGTCGTCTGCAGATAATCTTCAAGTTTTGTGCTCAAAATGTAATCGAGCCAAGGGCAATAGAGACCAAACTGATTTTCGTGGGTTCATTGATTGTGCCCCTGTAGATGATTGTCCATTCTGTGAGGCACAGGTTAAAGATAGAATTGTAGATGAATTCGAAACTGTTTTCTGTATAAATGATTCTTTTCCGGTTTCTAGAGGGCATATGCTGGTGATTCCCAAGCGTCATACTGAAGACTATTTCTCAATGACTTACAAGGAGAAGGAGGATTCAGCTTTTCTTCTTACCATAATAAAGAAGAGAATCTTAGAAGATGATCCGTTAGTTTGTGGGTTTAACGTTGGGGTTAACTGTGGTGAATCCGCTGGACAGACAATATTTCACGCACACATCCATATCATCCCTCGGCGGAAGGGTGATTGTGAAAGACCTCGTGGGGGAGTCAGGGGAGTTATACCAGATAAGATGGCTTACTAATCTGTGAGCGAGGCTCAATCTGATCGCCTTTTCTGGTCCAGCGTTCAGTTGATTAATGGTATTTGTAGCCATACCCCTCCGACACGATTTGATGGCAATTAATTGCAGTGCCAAGTATTACATGTTCCAGTATACGGCTGTGTACAGCTTCCAGAGAATAGCGATGATTGGGCAAACTAATCTCATTGCAATTGTCTGCAACGGTCTAACTACTCCAATGGATAGCATGTTTATCTATTATGAGCAGGTGAGCAGCCGTTTGACAGCATGCAAAAGTTAATAAACTCAATGACATGAAGCGCACAAGCTGCCCACTTAAATTAGCGAATTCCTGCTACACTTTCAAAATGGTGACCAATGGTGTTTGACCGGGAAACCGCTCAACTGTAATGACGCCCCTGGCCTCTAATAAAGTCAAACAGTTGGAGTAACTATGGCGGCTAATTCCTAACTCCTCACGGATTTTTCTCTGCATTTTTACCCTCGGCGATTTCGTAACCCCAACCAGGAAACACAGCGCTAACAATACATGTAGTGTTTTCCCAGGAAGGTTTGATGCCTCCATTACCAACCCCCACGGGATTTTCTTTATAAATCTTTTGTCTGGTTTTATTATAGGCATATCTTCCGGCTCATCTGTTTGTTCGCCAGGAATTCTAATTTCGTCAAGTCTTATAGTACTCATAACTTATTCCATATATATACCCAATATATATATTATATTGGACAGGTGTTATACGGTATGACTGGTACCAGTAGCACCACGTTACAGGTACCCGGTCGTCTATTTACCGGGTACCTGTCAGCCTGCATAACAAGTTTTTGTTAATTTTCTAGCCTGTCTAGGATGCGCCAGACGGTGTCCCACATCTGCCGACCTCTCTCATCCATATATCGATCTGGATATCTCACCGTCTTGACCTCAGTTCTTAATTCAAACCCATCCAGGACGATGGCTGAAGCTTCTCTCATGGCTTGTTGAGTCTCGGAAATTGCAGATTCTTCATTCTCTAAATCGAACTCTATTAGGATTGCGTCATGGACGGGAGCACATACCTTTACGCCACATTCTGTAGCGTAGCAGCAGGCTAGCCGTAGCATTTCAGCGCCATTTGCCTGCATCGGGAAATTGCGGACCGACCTTGGGTTTATGCTGTCGGGATAATGTATTTGCCAACCAAACGTGGTCCAAAGCTCTCTATCAAGCTCGGCGCAATCAACTACGGCGTCTGACCATCTCCAGAACACCCTATATGTCACTCGATGAAGTCGGAGGAGTTCCGAAGCCTCGTATTCTGAGCAACCAATACGATTAGACAGGGATCTTGCGCCCATGCCATATTGCACAGCTAGCACACAGGCCTTGAATTTGTTCCGCTCCACACCATGACTTTCTTTGGTTGCGTTCTCTGGTATAGCCCTAGCCTGTTTGGCAAATGCAAGATAGGGATCGCCTGATTGATAAGCTTCCTTCATCAGAGGGTCTCTAGAAAGAGCTGCAGCGATCCCGAATTCCTGCTGCTCCCAATCAACGTAGGCTATACCCATTCCAGGCTCAGGCCTAATGAGACCCCTAATCCACGTGGCTGGACCAAAAATAAACTTACTGGTTGACGGTTGATTCCTTCCTGTTTTGCTAGAAAAGGCGGAGAGGATGCGCCTGTTGCGTCCGTCCGGACCAACTTCAAGCTCCGAGAGTTTCATTTTGGATAAGGTAGTCCTCAATTCATGCATAGGAGCTACGATTGGATGAGCGCGGGCCATTTCTCGAAATGTTTCGTCCTTCAAGTCGAGTTCACCACTATCCAGAATGGGCCACGGAATCCCATTATCCCTGACAAATCTCTCCCACTTTCTCCGCTTGAAAGTTCGCCCTTCATAAACCTGATAATTCCGATCTATTGACTGAATGAGGGCATCCTGAATTTGAGTCCAATGAGACTTCAGTCTGGTTAGAGCGTCCACATCTATTGGAACCCCTGTGTGCTCCATCCTGGCTGCTGCGCCCATGTACCTACCTCGAACCGAAGCACGCGGAATGCTGAGTCTGTCAGCCATAGCATTAAGCAAGTTCTGTAGAGCCAGGACGTCTGAGCGGCAGTAGTCCATAATTTGATTCCTCTCATCTGTTGTCCAGGGGCCGCCATTCAAAACCAAATCTCTCATGCAATCCTTCTCATGCGTAGCTATACAATCAAGACCAAAATAGAGTTGCGCCCCTAGCAAACCCTTCCCGTGAGGTAAATCCACCCCATTGGTGAGACATCTAAATTCGGCGTAGAGGTCCAAAATGTTGAGCGGTATGGGCCAATCAAGTGCCAGATGGCACCCAAGTTCTGCTGATGCATAATAGGCTACAATGAGGCTGTTCTGACCGATGGAGTATGGCGGTTGCGGACATGAGGCGAGTTCGTCTTGCCACAATCTTATTTCTCTTTCGCTGAAGAGTTCCACAGCCACCATACAAACCGGTTCCGGAATACAGCCAGGTAGTGACCTAAATTCGAAGTCCACCAACCATACTTCTTTAAAAGATCGCAAACCTGGCTGTGACATCAGATTTCTCCTCTTAGCCTACGAAGTTCGGGATGGTTCAGATCCTTGATGAAACGGTCCCCGAAGGCTATGTTTATGAGATCTGATAGACTGAAACCTTCAGGCCATTCAGGATCTGGGAGCGTTCCTTCTGCCACAACAACATCGTATTCACCCTTTGTCATGTTAGATGACATTCTTACCCATGTTTTTTTGCCCTCTTGAATAGCCCTCATGCGAGAAATGTTCCATGGATTGGGACTAGCCCCAGGGGGTGCTATTTTTTGAGGAAACAGAAATACTCTGTTGTCTCTGGTTATGGCTGCATACAACCAGGTAGGAACAGCTAGGTTGCCTAAAAACGGGGCGATGCTGGGATGAACCAC
>CAZGVM010000180.1:0-6593 GCA_964528855.1 uncultured Desulfomonile sp.
ACCCTACAACCACTTCTGCGGCCATAATAGCCGAAAAAAAAGCCATCAATTCGTAAAAATAATTTCGACTGGTAAAGGCCCAGACGCCATAAGTCATGTATAGCACATATTTGCTGGTGATTGTGATTCTGGCCTTTATACCCATCACATTTATTATTACGCCGAACACTACCACTATCAGGTATAGTGTGACATACACCGCGCCTATTAATGGTTCTACGAGGTGATGGAAAATGGCAAGCATGGCCACCACCACCATGCCAAACTGGTCACAGACCAGGTCCGTAAAAGCCCCGGATTGAGAGGCTTTTCCGGTATTCCTGGCGTAAGCGCCGTCCAGACCGTCACAAATTATGTGGCAAAGAAGGAAAATTGCCGCCAACCAGGGCTTTCGGACAAAATAGAGAATTACCCCGGCCAAAAGCGATATACCAATATACGAAATCGTGTCTGGAACCAGGCCCATTTTTATAAACGGTGGAAAAATGGCTGAGGTAAGTCTGGTCCTCTGATCGGCAAACCACTGCTGCAGCTTTTTTTCTCTTCCGAAATAATTGAGGAATTCCCTGGGAGGGTTGGATTTTGACAATCCTTCGTTTGATTCCAGATTTTCCGTCATCAGCGCTAAGACTCATTTCATGTTGAAAATTGAGATTATCAGATTTCAGGATGTTTAATTCGAATGCATAGAAAAACGTTTCGTAAAATTAAAGTTGTTCACTGATGAGTCTGGCATTTTTCCTGATGATTTCCATATTACCGGGAACGGGCTCCCACTCGCTGATAGCCAAACCGTCTCCGAACCAGCGAGGAGTAACATGCATGTGTACGTGAGGAACAACCTGATTTGCAGCTTTGCCGTTTAGCTGCATTATATTTATGCCATCTGGTCTCATGACATTCTTGACAGCAACTGCTATCCTTGCTGCCACGATCGATATCCGTCCGTAATCCTCTGGTGATATATCGAAGATGGTTGCACTGTGCTCCTTGGGAATAACCAGAGCATGTCCGGGGTTCAAAGGGTTTATGTCCATAAAAGCCAGTATCCTGTCATCCTCATAAACCTTGAAGCAAGGAATTATCCCATCTACGATCTTGCAAAAAATACAGTTTTCGTCTTTTTTCATTAGACACTCCGATAGTTGGACCGAGTTAGCAAAACTGGATTCCAGAAATTGAGGACACCCGCCTATTCCTCGATTCCCTCGAAAAGAGCCGAACTCAGATACCTCTCTCCCGCGCTGGGCAGAATTGTGACTATGGTCTTTCCGTGGAACTCCTTGCGCTGGGCTATTCTTATGGCTACGCATACCGCTGCCCCGGATGAAATACCGCTGAGCATTCCTTCTTTTTTTGAAAGCAAGCGGGAGTGTTCGATGGCCTCATCGCTGGAAACCTGTTGAACCTCATCAATCATGGACAGGTCAAGGACTTCCGGTATGAACCCTGCCCCGATTCCCTGAATTTTGTGCGGCCCGGGCATTGCCTGTTTCCCCTGTAGCGTCTGGGAAATTATTGGACTCTCTGAAGGCTCCACCGCAACTGAGAATATGTTTTTCTTCATCCTGTTTTTCAGGAATCTTGAAACTCCTGTTATTGTGCCGCCGGTCCCCACTCCGGACACGAAAACATCTATTTTACCGTCCGTCTGTTCCCATATTTCAGGGCCGGTAGTTTCTTCATGCGCAAGAGGATTGGCGGAATTCTTGAACTGTTGAGGCATAAAAAATTTTTTGGGGTCCTGTTCCACGATTTCCTCTGCCCTGTCAACTGCGCCTTTCATTCCTTTGGACCCGTCCGTAAGAGCCAGATTTGCGCCGAACATCTTTAAGATCTTGCGCCGTTCTATGCTCATAGTTTCCGGCATGGTCAAAGTGAGCTTGTACCCCTTGATTGCACAAACGTAAGCCAGTCCGATGCCGGTGTTTCCACTCGTCGGTTCCACTATTTCAACGCCTTTTTTAATGAGTCCCCGTCTCTCCGCGTCTGCTACCATGTAAACGGCGATTCTGTCCTTTACAGAATAGGCCGGGTTCCTGCCCTCGACTTTTGCCAGGATTAAGGCCTCAGTCTTGCCCGCTATCCTGTTGAGCCTGACCAATGGTGTCTTCCCTACGGCTGCTATGTTGCTGTCAAAATATTTCTCCATTTTTCCAACCTCGTTTTTTAGATACTTTATTGGTCCAGGAACTGATAAATCGTAGGGTCTACAATGCCGGCCTGTTCAAAGCCACGCTTTCGCAGAATACAGCTTTCACAATGACCACAAGCCTTTCCTGAAGGACTTGGATCGTAACATGAAGTTGTCAGGGAATAGTTGACTCCCAGTTTTAAACCGGTCTCGATTATCTGTGCTTTGGTCTTTTTTAACAATGGAGTATGAATTTCAACAGTCATCGAACCTTCAACCGTTTTCTTCATGGCCAGGTTAGCCATCTTCTCAAAAGCTTCTACAAATTCGGGACGGCAGTCAGGATATCCTGAATAGTCCAGTGCATTTACACCTATAAATATGTGGCAGGAGTCCGTGACCTCAGCCCAGGCCAAAGCCAAAGACAGGAAAACCGAATTCCTCGCAGGAACATAAGTGACTGGAATAGTGTTTTCGCCAGAGATCGTATCTTTTGGAACAGGGATGTTATCAGTCAAGGCAGAGCCGCCTATTCTGTCCAGAGGCAAATCCAGAATAAGGTGTTCCGACACTCCCATCATTTGGGCAATGCGACTGGCTGCTTTAAGTTCAATCCGGTGTAGTTGATGGTAGTTGAAACTCAATGCTCTAACTTCGTATCCCTCATGCATGGCTATTGCCAGACAAGTAGTAGAATCCAATCCACCCGATAGAAGCACTATTGCCCGATTGTTCGAATCTATTGTTGCATTATTCATAAAGCGATGATTCTCTGGATTAGGTGATTCATGGAATGAGACCGGTGATATCTTCCGGTGAGAAATCTACAAAAGCAAAGATCGCATCTTCTACACGCTTTGTTTCATCTTTCATTTCCATGAGCCGTCTGACAGCTTCGGAGGTTTTTCCATACGTGTCTATCAAATATAAAAATCTGTCATCAAGACTGACTATATTGTCATGAACTACTCTTTTGTCCGCATAGAACAACAAGTGCTCTTCACAGACGCGAACCGCAACATCGGAACGCAGAATCACATGCTGGACTATGATGTTCCCTACCGAAGCAAGACCTTCTCCAATCAGAATTTCTTCTCCGATAATGTCGTGATACTTTTTCCCACCAATTATGCTAGGGTATTTCCCAATGTCATGCAACAGGCATGAGGCTCTCAATAAATCCATATCTATTTCACAGTGATTCCTGACTTTCTCACCAATCAGCCGACCAACCTCCCAAACTTTTTTTGAATGAAGAATTATGTGATTGGGGGTATTGTACTTTTCCAATAACCAAATACATGCGTGCTCATCTGGAACCATATTCATGATCATCACTGTTAGTCTCTTGGTTGATTTATCACTGCCGGCTTTTCAAGATTGTGTTTTTTACTCCATTACTTTTTAGGCTCTGAAGGTTCCCTTGGTTCATCGAACCTGAACTTCAAGGATATCACGCCATCAGAGAATTTCTTATGTATTTTAAAAGGTAGCTTATCATAAACTTTCAACATTGGCTGGTTGGAAAAAAGAACATCGGCCTTGAAACCTATCAGGTTCCTCTCTATAGCTATTTCAACAAGATAGTTCAGCAGGAAACTGGCAATCCCTCTGCCTTGATAATTCTCATCAACCATGAAGGCAGTATCGGCATAGCCTTCCCCCGGCTCAATCATATACCTGGCCTCTCCTATTATACGCCTGTTTTCCCTCGGACCCATTGTCACGACTATTGATATGCCTTCATCTTCATTTATGTTGCAATACTGCTGAAGATTCTTGTGCGGCATGCTCCTGCGCGGGCTGAAATAACGAAAATAGACCGAACTTTCGGAAAGGTTGTAGAATAAGTCCCTGATCATTGACTCATCGGTTGGCTTAATTACTCTTATGTGACACTCGAGGCCACCCTTGAAAATCTTGTCCGTCCTAATGCGTCGTCGCAAATCATAACTGACGCTCTTGTAATAGAATTGATCCTGATACAGGTAACCCATTTCCCGGGCTGATCTCATCAGATCTTCCCTATGATCCGGATGAGCCACCTCGATAAGCGCCATTGCTCGCTCTCGAATCGTACGGCCTCCCAAATATGCTATTCCGTATTCGGTAATGATGTAATTAACCTCACCCCTGTTAAGGATGACGGCCGCCTTAGGGCCAAATGAAGGTACTATAGTGGAACGGCCGCTTTTTATTGACGTGGACCTCAGGCACACAATTGAGCGCCCGCCCCTGGACAGGTTGGCGCCCATCATGAAATCATGATCGCCGCCAGAACCCTCAAACGCCGTCCAGGATGGATTTCCCTGACGAATTTGACCTCTGAGGTCAACCTGTAGCGCGATATTTATTGCCACCACCTTGTCATTGGCGGATATGAATGTGGGGTTGAGCACTACGTCGGACGGATATAACTCGATGAGGGAATTTTCATCTATAAAATCGTACAGTCGGCGGGTTCCCATGCAACAAGTAGCCAGTGATTTACCCCTGTACATTTTTTTTGTGCTATTGTTGACGGCGCCGCATTCTATTAAATCCACCAGTGGGTCGGCCATGAATTCTGTGTGAAGCCCAAGGTTTCGTTTGTCTTTCATGTGATCCATGAGTCCTTGGGAAATGCCGGCAAATCCAAACTGAAGAATAGACCCGTCTTCTATGAGTTCACCGCAGTAGCGGCTTATGAGCAATTCCCTCTCATGGAGTTCCTCCTGTTGAAGCTCATTCAACTCTTCATCTGCCTCAACCAGAAAATTTATCCGGTCGGCAAGCACGTTTGAGTCACCATAGGTTCTTGGCATTCTGGAATTGACCTGAGCTATTACCAGGCGCGCAGATTCGAGCGCCGACATTGTGATGTCGACCGAAACTCCAAGGTTAAAACGCCCGAATCTGTCCGGCGGAGTAACCTGGATTATGGCCACATCTATACCTATTCGACGGTTTCTGAAGAAGTTGGGGATCTGCGAATGGAACAAAGGCACATAATCGGCCTCAAGCGGATGCTCCGATTCTCCTGTCCTACCTCCTACAAAAAAACTCTTGATCGTGAAACGCCCAGGGATTTTAGACGCCAGCTCAGTGGCTTTAGGGCCTCGTATAAATTGAACAAACTCTACATCTTCCAGATATGATTTTCCCAGCGCTTCTATGACTGCGCCAGGTTCACAACAACTACTCCCTAAATAGACTCTGTCTCCATTTTTTACATGAGAAGCGGCTTGTTGCGCTGTAACCAGTTTGGACGCATACCGCTGTTGCCATGATTGCATAGTCCGCTCCAATAGTTATGCTAGGTTGTTATAAATTCTGAGATCAAGCTTAATTCAACGTTCCAGCCTTATATTTTAATCCAGTTTCGACCAGTTTATCACAAAATAATATTTCTCTTTTTCAATATTCGGGATACCCCAGGAAATGAATGTCGCCTAACTCATTATTTGTTGATATACTTCGGCCTCCTCTTGAGTATACAGAAAAAATTGGACCTGGAAAATGGCCAAAATCTTTGTCAAACTTTGAATTTTTTGTTCCGCAGGAAGTATTTTAAACCTGGAGTATAGAATGGAACCAACAGAAATCCAATCGCTAACCGAGAGAGAATTGTGGACCCTCAAAGAGTTCGTCGAGAATACCCTAAGAAAAAGTGGTTCAAGTTTGCTTGAATTATATGGTCGTGGAAATAGTGAACTCAAATTCGATGACGAACTGGTGACAGAGGCGGAGAACAAGGCATGGGAGATAATTTCTTCCAAAATAACAGGTAGTTTTGAAGGACATGTTTTTCTTCGCGATTTGACGAACGAAGAAGTCGATGGAGAAAATTCCCCCAGATTCTTGTGGATTGTGGATACTCTGGACGGCGCGGCTTCTTTTCAGGCCGGTATGCCGGTTTGGGGAATCAGCGCGGCTCTTTTCGAAAAATTCTGGCCAGTCTTGGGGTTCCTGTATTTACCTGTAACCGGTGAGTTGTATTCGGCATATGCGGGCCGTGAGGCTTTTCTTAACGATCAGAAGATCAAAGTGAGAAAGGACCCTACTGTTGACAATGAATCACTTGTGCTGGTCTATTCTCGTTTCCATAACGACTTCACCAGCAACTTCCCCGGTAAAATCAGGAATCTGGGCTCTTCAGCAGGTCATTTGGCATACGTAGCGCGCGGCGCTGCCGATGCATGTATCATGAAAAATGTAAGTGTGAGGGATCTGGCTGCGGGAAGCATCATTTTGGAAGCTGCCGGCGGTCAAATCAGATACATGGATGGAAGCCGTTTTCACATCGGAGACATCCTGGATGGTCGTAGAATAGATGAGCCACTCATTGCGGCGCCTAAAGGCTCATGGGAATCATTTGCCCATTATTTTAAACGACAATAGCGCTTTTCTCCCTTTATTCAATAATCCCCCTGAGGGGGATTATTTTTGACCTCTACGCTCAATCCCGTTTTGTTTTCTG
>CAZGVM010000181.1:0-6576 GCA_964528855.1 uncultured Desulfomonile sp.
TTGCGTCAAGCTCCGGATCCGTTTCCGGCTGAAAGACAGTGGCGCCGTCAAAATTGATGGTGAAATAATAGACTCCGTTAGGCTTCAGGAGTCCGATTATAGCCGGCAACTGGCTTTTTATATCGATCAGATCCAGAAAAGCGTTGGACAACAAGGCATCGAATTTTTGCCCGTCGGCCATTGAGTTTATATAATCAAAGATGTCATCATTGACGAATTCAACTCTGAGATCGACACCGGCCGGTGAAAATATCCTGATGGCGCCGTCATCATGAGCCGTGGCCTGGAACCCGTTTTTGGAAGCCCATTCGAGAATACGCCTGCGTGCTTCGACGATGTTTTCCTCCATCGAATCAAGGGCGACGTAGTGTCCCTTTTTCAGGATGTTCCAATCGACAAGCCTGTCTATCATGGAACCTATTCCGGCTCCGATCTCCAGGACGTGCGGGTAATCGGCGTCGATGGCGCTCAGTTCATCCCTGAATGCGTCCATGACCACCCGATTCAAAGCGCGATCATCCACCGTTTTTTTTGAAGTGAGGTATCTCGGAAAACTGAACTGAAAAGCGTCAGCCATGACTATCTTACCATTTCCTTAACGAAATCGAGAGCTTTCTGGGCGCTTTGCTCCCACGTCGGATGGACAAGGTATCTGTCCAGAGCCGCCACTCCCATCCGAGCCAGACCGGCCCTGTCTTCATGAAGAGTTTTCAAGGCCGCATGAATGGCGTTCACATCTCCAGGTTGAACCAGAAAACCGTTAGAGTCGTGAGTGACTATCTCGTGGGCCGCCCCGGTATTTGACGCTATTGAGGGGACCCCAAAGCCCATTGCCTCGAGATACACGATGCCGAATCCTTCATAAGAGGATGGCACGGCCAGCGCATGGCTCTCCATGTATCTTCCGGCGAGGTCGGCCGGTTCAAGTGAGCCGAGTATTCTGATCGAACCTTCAAGCCCTTTATCGCGTATGAGTTTCATGACCAGCCCGGAGTATTTTCGATCAACATCGAAGCTACCGACTATGTCAAGCATCCAAGCCTGCCTCGGGAGCCTAGACAAAGCCCAGATGAGCGTGTGAAGCTCTTTTCGGGGTATGACACTCCCCACGAAAAGGACCCGTAAGGGGCCCGACTCCCCTGCCCTCGCTGCTATGAAGGCCTCATCAACACCGTGGCGTATGTCGTCCCTGCCGGGAAAGGCCACAACAGACGGCTTGGCCGTTAATTCCAGGGACTCCACGACCTTGCGGGTGGTCCGGCTGTTGTAGATCATGCCGTCAATCGAGGACAGGTACGATTTCTCCACCAATCCGTACATGTTATTGATCACTTTTGGGCGCAGTTCGCTGCGCCTGAGATGATGAACAACGGAAATTACCGGATAGCGTACCTTTCGTTTGAGCTTGCGGTTCAACCAGACCAGTGAAGGATGGTTGAGTTCGTCCTGTATCAGTATGTCAAGGTCCGCCGACGAAAGGGAAGAGAGGAAATCATTGTTGAAATTATCGGCCAGATGGCTTTTATAACTCCTCCACGGCAGTGAAAAGACCCGAACTTCGTGCCCATCCGCCTGGAAATGATTCACGAGTTTTTTGTCATAAAGGAAGCCACCGGTTAAAATGTCCAGACTTCCATAAATGACCAGACCTATCTTCAAGCTTTTTCTCTTCTGCATGAGGCCCAGGCGATCTCATTTTCCCAAAGCCTGATCGTAATGGCCTCGACATTTGAAGATGACAGGTGTTTCCAGAAGGCTTCCAGGAAGAACGAGGACAGACGCTCGATGCTGGGGTTAAAGCCTTTGAACTCAGGCAGGTCGTTGAGGTCCTTGTCACGGTAATGATCCACCAGCCCGTTGATGCAGTTTTCTATGTCAACGATATCGACCAGGTATCCGTGCCGGTCAAGCTCCGAGCCTTCAAGGCAGACTTCAACCTGGTAATGATGTGAATGTAACTGGTTTTCACTGCCCCAATCACCTCCGAAGAGAAAGTGGCGAGCGACAAAATCGCGCTTCACAGCCACACAATAAGTGGGCGCCGTTCTGGAATGAGCCATGGTTAATCCTCGTATGTGAAAATTGCCTGTATTACTTCGCCTGGTTTCTTATCGACCAGTTCATAAGCTGAAGCGGCTTGCGTGATGTGGAATCGGTTCGTTATCAGACGGGAAGGTCTCACTTTTCTGAGAAAGCTGAACGCCAGATCCATGCGCCGACTCTTGTTCCAGCGTGCTGAGAACTCCGGAGCGATGGTACTCACCTGGCTGCTGCATATTTTTATCCTGCTCCTGTGAAAAGACCCGCCAAGATTGATCTCGGACGTCTTGGAACCGTACCACGATCCCACTATGATCCTGCCGGCAAACCCGGTCACTTCAATTGCAGAGTTCAAGGCATCAGGATTGCCGGAAAGTTCAAATGTCAGGTCGGCCGAGCCCCGGAAATCGTCGATAGCTTTTGGGCCGGGATCTGACGGGCATTCTGCCATTTGAGCCGGGTCAACGGACCGGTCGGCGCCGAGCATGACCGACGCGTCCCTTCTGCCCTCAACCGTGTCAAAGGTTATCAAACGCTCCAATCCGGTCGCCTGTAAGACCGCTGTGGTCAATAACCCAACAACTCCAAGGCCGAACACGCAAACACGCTCACCGATCAACGGATGACCATCCATGACAAGGTTGACTGCTGTCTCCATGTTCGGGAGCATGCAGGCGTCCAGTGTGTCCACGTTGTCAGGTATTGATATGGTGTCCTGCGGAGCCGCTGTGAAGAGACTCTCATGCGGGTTGAAACTGAATACGCGTTTTCCGATCCACGATCGGTCTACGCCAGGGGCCACGTCAAGAACTTCACCGACGCACGAGTAGCCATATTTCAGGGGATATCGGAAATTATCGGCCAACGATGATATTGTCTCATCAACAGAGCAGTTTTTGGGCCAGCGTCCCCTGTAGACGAGAAGCTCAGTTCCTGAGCTGATGGCGGAAATAGTTGTCTTTATTAACAGTTTATCGGGTTGAGGCCATTGCGGATCGTTTTGAACGACCCGGACATTGTACGGGGACATAAATTCAACGTAGCGGGACTTCATGTTCGGGCCACCCTTCGATTGCGTTAACCCCGAGCGGCTCCCACAGCCTCGGACAAGACTGAAACCGTGGCCCTGTTTTCCGTCAGGCTACCCCATAGAATCAGGTCTTTTCCCAACCACCTGTGGCCTGGGTTGACCAATCGCAGGAATTGACCGGGCTCCACATCACCGAGTTCACTAACCGCCCTGAGCCCCCCGACAAGAACCGGCGCCACGGTCAGCACTATATAATCGGTAAGTCTCTCCATCAGGAAGCTGGTAATTATTCTGGCGCCGCCTTCGACCATGAGGCTGTTAATCCCAAGTTCGCCAAGCTTTTCGAGCATGTCGGCCAGATTTACCTGCCCGCGCTCATTCGACTGGATTCTCAGCACCTGCGCCCCAAGGTTTTCCAGTGCGCGCACGCGTTTGTCTTCCGCCTGTTTGCTGGTCACTATGATTGGTTTGCGGGAAATCTCCCTAAGGAGATTACATTCAAGCGGCAGTCTGAGTTTGCTGTCCACAACAACCGGCCGTGGGTTCTGGCCGTCAACAAGTCGAACAGTCAGCCGTGGATCATCCGAGAACACCGTGCCGATTCCAACCAGTATTGCGTCATGTGACGCCCTGAGTTGGTGGGTCAGTTTGAGAGAGCGTCTTCCGCTAAGAGCCAGAGGCTCGCCTGGCCTGGCTGAAATGCAGCCGTCCAGGCTCTGAGCGTAACTCAAGGTGACAAATGGACGCCCGTTCAATCTTCTGTGTTCCGGAGCAAACGCTAATAAAGGCTTGATAAAATCCATCTTTGATCTTTGTCACACCTGCCACGATGATTAATATTAAGTCAGACTGAGCTTTCAGTTTCCCGACTGACCAAGGCATAAGCCTTATATACTAACAAAACTTTCCGTTCTGCGAAACAAAAAACGGCCTTCCAGCGCCCGTGCCCTGAAAAAAAGCTTCTAACACTAAATTCACCTGTAATCAAGACAACATGAGAGCGCTAACCATTTTTTATTCCAAAACTGCACGGCCTCATAAACATTACTGACTAGAACAAGTATCGAGTTCATAAGTTCCGCGGAAATGGTTCCGTCCCTCAAAAAAAATCATCGAACAAGATGAATGAATCACCCTGAAATCAGTCTGACAGAATTTGTTTGAAAAGAATGGAGCTAAATAGTAAAAAGAAGGATTGATCTCGAATGGCTTGATTCAAACGGAATGAATACAACAATAACCGTAAGCCGTGTTTTTCTGTCGTCTTCCGAGTCTGGGACAATAATGCTGGGCGCTGCTATAGGCGCTGTGCTTCGCGTTGGGGACATAGTAATCCTGATAGGAGACATGGGAGCCGGCAAGACCAGGTTGGCCAAAGGGATAGTGTCGGCCGCCGCACAGGTGTGTCAGGATGAGATTGTCAGCCCGTCATTCAGCCTGATCAACAGGTATGAGGGGAATCTGACGGTCGATCACGCCGATTTATACCGTCTGGTAGGCTCGCAACCGGATGAACTGGGTATATACGAGAATCTTGAGGAGGCGGCTGTTGTGATTGAGTGGGGCTTGCCCAAAGAGTCATTTGACGACAATGAGCTTCAGGTGTTGATCACAGCCGGCGAAGATGAACATTCAAGGTCAATTGAACTGTCCTGCGCGTCAGAAGGGTCATGGGATGAACGGCTTTCGGGCATACCCACCTGTCTTGCGACGACGCCTTGATCGATATTTTACAGAAACGTCTTAATGACGTCTGTTGAACATCTTGCATGAAGCACGGAGAAAACTGATGCCGCTGATTGTCCAGAAATACGGAGGAACATCCGTAGGAGATTTGGGACGTATTGCAAATGTAGCCCGTAGGGTGGCCTCCTATAAGGACAAGGGGGTCGATCTGGTGGTGGTAGTATCGGCAATGGCCGGAGAAATCGACAGGCTCATAAATCTCGCAAAACAAATATCTCCTACTCCAAATGAACGTGAACTGGATGTTCTGGTCTCAACAGGAGAACAGGTCACCATATCGCTGCTTGCCATGACCCTGGAGTCGATGGGTTACAAGGCAAAGTCATATTGCGGCTGGCAGATTCCCTTGAGGACTAACAGCGCTTTCGGCTCGGCCAGGGTGACGGAAGTCTTGAGGGAAAATATCGATAAGGACCTCAAAGATGGAAAGATAGTCATTGTTGCAGGATTTCAGGGCGTGGAGGAGAATGGCGACATAACAACATTGGGAAGGGGCGGCTCCGACACTTCCGCGGTAGCTGTGGCGGCAGGTCTCAAGGCTGACCTGTGCGAAATATTCACAGATGTTGACGGAGTTTACACGACAGACCCGAATATCACGCCGGACGCCAGGAAGATCAAGCAAATCGCTCATGAGGAAATGCTGGAGATGGCGTCTCTCGGGGCAAAGGTGCTTTACATAAGGGCGGTTGAATTTGCGATGCGGCACAATGTCCCGCTGGTTGTTCGCTCAAGTTTCAATGAAAATGAAGGGACGCTTGTAACGGAGGAAAACGCGGAAATGGAAAAAGAATCTGTCAGGGCAGTGACTTGCAATACAAAGGAAGCCAAAATCAAGGTGGCCGGGGTCGCCGATGTTCCCGGGGTGGCTTCGCAGATATTCGGGGCGCTATGCGAAGCGAACATAGTTGTCGATATGATAATTCAGAACTCGAGCGCTGACGGCAAGACGGACATAACCTTTACCGTGCCGGAATCCGACCTGGAAAAGGGCCTGGACGTATGTAACGGACTAAAGGACTTTCTTGCGGCTGAGGATGTCCGCGGGACGAAGGACATAGCAAAAGTTTCCATAATAGGTCTGGGCATGAGATCTCACTCCGGAGTGGCTTCCAAAATGTTCGCAGCATTGGCCAGAGAGGGCATCAACATCCAGATGATTTCGACATCTGAAATAAAAATATCATGTGTAATCAAGAGGAAATATGCGGAACTGGCTGTGCGGGTCCTGCATGACGTCTTTGAAATGGACAAGGAATTATAGGCTTGAGCCTCGGGAGAGAATTGAATTGAACAAGATTGAGCTTTATGACACCACCTTGCGCGATGGAGCGCAGACGTGGGGAATAACTTTTTCCCCTGATGACAAATTAAGAATTGCCCAGATACTGGATGAACTTGGTATTGACCTTATTGAGGGCGGTTATCCGGGATCCAACCCCAAGGACAGGCGCTTCTTCCAGTCAGTCAAAACGCTGAAACTGAAGCATTCCAGGGTAGCGGCTTTTGGAAGCACCTGCCGGGCCGATCTCAGCCCGGAAAAGGATCCTCAGATTCAGTCACTGATTGACACAGGAATGGAAGTCGTCACGGTGGTGGGAAAGAGCTGGGACCTTCATGCCAGAGAAATTCTGGCTGTCCCTCTTGAACGCAATCTCTCCATGATATCTGATTCACTATCTTTTCTAAGACCCCATTTCGGTAGGGTCATCTTTGACGCAGAGCATTTTTTTGATGGATTCATTAATAACGGAGACTAC
>CAZGVM010000182.1:0-6408 GCA_964528855.1 uncultured Desulfomonile sp.
TTCAAAAGACGAATGAGAGGATTGTGGGTGTCCTGCCAGCAGACTCATTATATAGTCATGGTAATTCTCCCCGGGCCAAGGTCCATGACATGACCGTGTATAATGAAATAATGCCCCATCAGTAGACTCTAACCATTTCAGTTCCTCTGAGGGGCTGACCACCCAGGCGCCCCGAACAATGCTAAAAAAACTTTTTAGTTCGAATCCTTCCTGAACGATGGGGGCACAAACTTCGTTTTGAAGACTCTGTCTCTCCTTGTTTGCCTGAAGAGTCGCAATACGATTTGCGTCAATTTGCCCTAAAGGCGCATTTCTAACTTGGGCTTCACTCAGGATTCTGGACATGTTACCGCCGGGTCTAATATCCACGGCATAAATCATGTCCGAAAGAGAGCCCACAACCCTGTCTCTCATAAAAGCAGATTTTTGTTTTGAGGGTTGTTGAGTCAAATACGATGGGCAAATGAAAAGTGTTTTTTCGATGTCCAGAATCTGGGAATAGCGCTCGAATATCCTGGAATGCGGCCCTGTTATGTCCATCATTTGTGTGAGGTTCTCACATACCAGGATAAGATTGTTTCCTTTGCACGCTGCGGTTACAACATCATAATGCATTAATCCAAGGCTTGAAACCAATGTGGATTTTTTCTTCAGAGCTTCCTCTATGGCCGCCCTTGTCGTCAGAAGCCAATCATCATCTGGTTTGACACGTTTGGATTTGCGTGAATTGAGAATGGAAGCCGTAGGATGCTGTAGGTAGTTTATCGGCCCCCTGGCAAACATGAAGCAGAATTCAGCCATGCAAGTTCGGCCAAAACTTTCAAAACCATCCCGTGTTATGATGTATATGCCAGCGTGCGCCCAGCTTTCTGCGGTTCTTACAATCTTCGACCATCCGCTGCGGGCCTGTTTGAAGCAGCCTGCCGGACCCGGAAATAATTTTGTCAACTCGTTTTCGATTATTTCCCAAAGTTCAGCAATTTGATGACTTTCAACCCGCAGGATCTGCTGTATAAACTCCATCGCCACGAGTCTGCCGGATCCCCCCAGACTGAGCGTGAGACAAGCCAATATCAAGACATATTTTATTCTCAGATTTTCAATCTTCTAGCCCACCCCATCAGGGAAGTCTCTGCTTTCGAATGAACGGTTCTTTAAATTTTTTCTTTCAAGCGATTGATTGGAATCAGCTTCAAAGCAATCTGCGGCCCCATGAAGAAAGACCTCAACTTTTCTGCGCCTTTTGACTGCTTCCACCCGTTTCTTCAACTTGAATCGTGGTTTTGTAGGTGACATCAGCCATATCCTCCCAATCACCACCCCGCCGGATCTATGGAAGGCGCCGACCATGCGGCACAAACATTTCCCAAAACCGCCTGCTACTCCAGCAAAGAGGCCAAGTCATCTTCAAGAGCGTAAAATGAGTCTTTGTCATTCAAGAGGTTGATCTTATCGGTTATTTGGTACTTGCCATCGTTCAGGACTATCACACGACCTTTGATCACTTCCAGGGAATTGATTTCTTCTATAGATGCTTTCCAGGGAATTTCATCCTGATCAAGAACGTAATTCCCATTCCAATGCAGATTATATGAGGTTGCGGTCTTTTTGAACAAGTCCTGAAGAGTATGCCAGCCCTCAGATTCCACAACACTCAAAAGGTCATCCTGGAGGCGTACCGGTATAACTAGCAACAGTTTCTTAAATTTTGCGGCCATTGTGACTCCCAAATGAAAATGAACTGAACATCGCTTTCCCGCCTCTAAAACAAACGCGGAATCAGCATTTATGTAGACTATTACTTTTTTGTCAAGGCAGAGTCAGGCTCAGCGTCTGGTTATTTTTTCCCAGAGGCGGCAATACCCTACCGTCGAATCTTATGCGAATACCACCGGCGTTGCCGGTCATCAACCTGAAACTTTTGTTGGCAGAAAAAACCTGAACATCTCCCGGAGCCATCATAAATTCTTCGGCCTGTCCACCGTCGGGCTCCACACGAACCCATGCGTTTCCGGAAGCCTTTATCTCAAGGATTTTTTTGCCGGGCCTCGTTTGTTGAGACTCATTCACCGCGCCTTGTGAGGATTCCGGCCTAACCGTTTTTTGTGCGTTGATTAACGGTTCACGAGGTGAAACATTTTCAACATGACTTTTTGGAGAATAAAAAATTCTGGTCACTCCAGTCAAAACCAATACCCCGAGCGACAATAGCCCAACGACAGTCAAAATTCTTGTGAACCAGGGGTTGTATATGAAAGACGATCTTGTGGAATCCGTCATAAAATTAGGAGCTTCAGATTCCAGATATTCCGGCACGTCACCGTCTCTCAAAAATTCATCAAATTTCCCAATGGCATCCTCCGGATCAAGACTCAGTTCCTTGACATAGGATCTTATGAAACCTTTGATAAATACCTTGGGAGGCAAGAGGTCATACCGGTCATCCTCCAGAAATTCCAGATTTGTCACGGCAATTTTGGTGCTGTGCGAGAGTTGATCAAGTGTTTTGCCATTCTGTTCCCGCAAACTTTTTAAGTACGCGCCAAATGATTCCATGATCTGAAAGCGAGCCTCGTAATGTTTTCTTTGATCAACTGGAGCCCTAAAAAAATGTCGGGTGTCTAGAGCTTTTCAGTAATAAAAATGGTCTGTTATACAGTCAAATAAAAATGGCCCAAACTTGAGGCCGATTCAACTATCTTCCGATTATCATCAGCGAGAGTTATGATCAAGGTTATAATGACCAGATAGCGCATGTGCACAACTCAGGTCACACATGCAGGTTATGGTGAATCCGGTTTTGTTGCAAGGTAAATCAGTCCTGGGGAGGGACACAGCAATTGAAGGAACTGGATGTGATAGAGAGCTGGATGAGACCCAGACCCTCGTTGGAGGCCGTCTTGGCAATGGCAGTCGGGTCTCTGGCGTCATTCTACATCATCCATCCGATTCCATTTTCAGGGAATGTTATCCTGTTTGTGTCCATGATTTTGTCCATCCCTGTTTTCCTGAAAAAAAACGTCAAAACATTGCGTTTATGGACCGGTTTGATTTTCTTTCTTTCGGGCGCCGGTACAACTCTGTCAACTCTGGAGAGCAGTTCCGCTTTTGAACCGATGAAAAAGACCACGGTTCATGCCACCGTAAAACGTTTGCTGAGCAGCGGCGATAATTTTCGTGTTCTTCTGCTGGAAGATGGGCTGACATATCCCTCAGGTGAGGCCCTACCCGGTTATGGAAGACTAATGTTGAGGAATAATCCGGTTGAGTTGTCGGCAGGAGATAGAATCTCTTTCAAATCGTCAATTCGCAAGCCTTCCAACCGCGGAAACCCCGGCGAATATAACTGGGAAATAGACTGTCTCAACGAGGGTATAGTGTGGTTGGCCTCATCACGAGACCATGACTCGCTGGTAATACTAAACCGTGGGCATTGGCTAAGCCCGGCCGGGATTATTTACAATATCAGACAGTCGATGATCAGTTTCATCGATGCCAATTCCGGACGTTATTTCAGGAGTGAATCATCAACTCCCATCAAGGCTATTATAAAGGGAATAGTGATGGGGGACCGTGGAGACATTTCTCCAGAACTCAACCGATCTTTTTCCGACAGTGGTTTGGTCCACACTTTTTCGGCTTCAGGAATTCATGTGACCATCGTTGGCATGATGGCTTTTGTTCTGGTGAAATCCATATTTAGATTCAGACCTGAATGGTTGCTAAAGGTCCCCCTGCCGGTTGCAGCCTCAATGGCGGCTATCCCCGCCGTCTCGATCTACTGCATTCTGGTCGGATTCAAGCCTCCGTCCATTAGAGCCGCAATCATGGGTGTGGTCCTGGGAATTTCAGTGCTTGGCCAAAAAAGGTGGGACTCATTAAACACGCTCGCAGTGGCGTCGTTGTTCATAATGATGATCTACCCTTTGTCATTCATGACTCCAAGCTTCCAGCTTTCCTTTGCCGCAGTTGCGGGAATAATCATGATGATGAGCAGCGACGTCCCGTGGTTGTTCAGAATTCCGAAAACAGATTCATCAAAAACTAATTCCGGCAATAGTGTGAAGAATCTACATCTGGAACGTAGCATAGATTTTCTGAGACGACCTTTCATATCTGTTTTGATGGTCACTGTAGCCGCTACCATCGCAACCAGTCCAATAGTGGCCCAACTTTTTCAGAGAATACCCACATACGGCATATGCGCAAACCTCCTCGCCGAATTTCCCCTTTCTTTTGGACTCACTTTTGGCCTGACCGCCGCGCTTCTCTCATTGTTGTCGGTTGAACTGGGGGCTTTTGTTCTGTTCATCGCTGATGTTAATATCTGGATAGCACTAAAAATTGCCGATCTTTTCTCTTCCATGCCCTGTTCTGTCATCCACATTCCGGAAATGGGGTGGGCTGGGCTGCTTTTTTCGATTGTGGCCACCATACTCTTTTTCATTTTGATCAAAATACCTTCCAGAAAGACATTGCTTATTCTATGCCTGGTTTTAGCAGGTCTGCTAGTTGTCGGCCTCACCTCCCACATCAGAAATAATCTCGCCAACAACTTTCAGACAACATTTCTTAACGTTGGAAATGGGGACGCTGCTTTTGTCAAACCACCGCAAACCAACGGTTTTCTGGTGGATGGAGGACCTGTGACCGAATTTTTTAACGCAGGTCAGTCTATTATCGTGCCGTTTCTAATGTTGAAGTCCATCACCCGATTGGACGCAGTCATGTTAAGTCATCCTCAGGCGGACCACTACGGCGGACTATGCGCCGCAGTGAGGGAAGCCCCGACCGATATTTTATTCATGAATCAAATCAATAATTATCCAGAGAAACTTTTTAAAAAACAAATCAGTGGAATCCAAAAAGGCATTATCTTTGGGCAAGCCGATCGAAACTCTCCCGCTCACTGGATCGGGGACTGCAAAATAACTTTCATCAATGCTCGCGCCAGGACAAACATCAGTCAGAAATCATCAAACGCTCAAATCAATGATAGTTCAAGCGTCATGAGAATAGACTACTTTGATTTTTCAATTCTTTTTTTGGGTGATCTGGAAAAATCCGCTGAAAAAGATCTTCTTGAATCCGGAGAAAACCTCAGGGCAACAGTCTTGAAGGTCGCCCATCACGCCGGTAAAACCAGCGCAACATCAGACAGTCTTCTGGCGGCAGTTCAACCCAGGATAGCAATCATCTCTGCTGACTACCCTTCACGTGGCGGCATTCCAAACCGGGAAGTCGTGGATCGTTTGAAGCAGAGTTGTTCACATGTCTATTGGACGGGACTCCACGGAGCAATAACAATAACCTCTTCAGGTTACGGCCCAATTAAAGTGATGCAGGGGAAAAGCGGCGTTACTGAAACTGTTTATTGAACTCTCGAATTGGAGTCATAAAATTGACCCATTGATTGGAGTTCATTTTATTCCAGTGGCCAAAATCTGGGACAGATGGCTTTCGACCAATTGCCTTATTCATCATTTAAGGATATAATTATTACGCAATCAGGGATTACTACGCTTGCGAGAGTGGCGGAATTTGGCAGACGCACCGGACTTAGGATCCGGCGGGGCAACCCTTGGGGGTTCGAGTCCCCCCTCTCGCACCACATCTCCTTATTGGTATGCCCCGCTTTGGGCGCTTATAGCCATGGTATAAAAAATGAAAAAACTAGTACCGATCATTTTAGTAGCCTGCTGCACAGGGCTTTTCTTTGCAAACAGCGCACAAGCCCAGTTCTATTCCTACTACTATCCAAACTACTACGCGCCACCCGGATATGTCTCGCCACCACCAGTTAGACAGAATAATCCTCCCAGTCCTTATTATTTCCGAACTACACCTGACCCCCATCAAATGTGGAGACTCGACAGGAACAACAGATGGCAGGATTACCAAAACAGATTGAGAAGTCCTCAGAATCCGGAGAGTGATCTAAGCTACATGCTTCGAACCTTCTAAAAGCTGCTCATGAACGAACCAGGTGGTGTCGCTTGAACCAAAAAAACAATCGCGGCATCCCTGATGGAGATTATTACTCATATAGAAAGTAATAGAATCCCACAGCTACTACCAAGCTCGCCACTACCACTATTTTTATGATCAGTGATGTTTCCATGATCATATAATAGACCACTTCACCAACTCATCAAAACAAAATCACTCTATCTCATCAAAAAATGGACCCAGAGAAAGCACGTAAACGTTTTTTGTTGCGTTTAGCCTGGCATTATGTTAAACAAACAGATAATTAAAACAGCGCAATACATTGTTTTATATAATTAAGACTGATGCAGGTAATAACAATCAGACTTTAAAAAAGGCTTTATTAAATTAACATAAATACAAATTTCTGCGCCCGGCGATCATTTTAACACATGACATAATTGTCAGACGGGGGGATTC
>CAZGVM010000182.1:6418-6542 GCA_964528855.1 uncultured Desulfomonile sp.
ATGAGAAAGCTAATGAGTTCGGTAAGTGTCTTGTTGGGGACACTTGTCTTTCGGTATGCGATTAGTCTGGTTTGCGGCCTTTTGTTGTGGGCTGTCAGTGCTGAGGTCTTTTCGAATCAGGATT
>CAZGVM010000183.1:0-6488 GCA_964528855.1 uncultured Desulfomonile sp.
ATGAAAAACAGAAGGGCCTACTTTTATGCTGTTTACAGGCAGAAGTACTGCATAAACTACAGAAGCTGCCAACACTACAAAGTATGCAATCCAGGTTTTGGTTAATGATGGAAGACGTAAATCTTCAGTTGCCTGACGGGGCTTCTCGCGAGCGGACCCGCAAGGTCATGGAGACTGTTGCGGATATCATAAATACCGTAGAGGGAGTCAACACTTTTACCCTTATGCCGGGATATTCAATCATAGACGGGGTGGGCCCCAACCTCGGGGGTGGCTTCATATCCCTCAAACCGTGGGATGAGAGACTTTCCAGGGGACAAACCAGAGACGCCATTATGATGGAAATGGCCAGCAAGTTCTACAATGTGCAGGAAGCGGCCCTGTTGTTTCCGTTTGCTTTGCCCCCTATCAGCGGTCTGGGCGTGAGCAGTGGATTTGACATGCAGGTCCAGGACACCCTGGGGCTTGGCATCGACAGGCTGGCTGAGGCGACTGACGACATTGTTCAGGCCGCAGGCGCTCAGCCAGCCCTAATGCGCGTTAATTCATCTTTCCGCGCTGATACTCCGACCTTGTTCGCCGATGTTGACAGGGTGAAGGCGCTCGACCTGAGAGTTCCCCTCAAGTCGGTTTTTGACACCATGCAGGCCTTTCTCGGTTCGGAATATGTCAATGACTTCAATAAATTCGGGAGGACCTGGCAGGTGAGGGTTCAGGCCGACAGCGTCTTCAGAAGAAAGCCCGAAGACATCGGTAAACTGCAGGTGAGGTCTCTGGACGGTAAAATCATTCCATTGAGCGCATTTGTTAAAGTGGAAGAAACTTTGGGTCCACAGAGAATTGACCGTTACAACATGTTCACGTCCGCCCGTGTCTCAGGCGAGCCGGCGCCGGGGTACAGTTCGGGGCAGGCGATCTCAACGATGGAATCGCTTGCGGCTCAAAGATTTCCCCAAGGCATAGGTTACGAATGGACAGGCATGGCTTACGAGGAAAAAAAGGCGGGCGGACAACTGGGACTGGTTTTTGGTCTGGCCGTGGTGGTTGTGCTACTGATCCTGGCAGCGCAGTACGAAAGCTGGACGGACCCCGTTTCCGTGATCCTCATAGTGCCTTTGGCAGTCTTGGGAGCGGCAGTCGGTTTGCTAATACGCGGCATGGATAACAATCTCTATACCCAGGTCGGCTTGATACTCCTGGTGGGGCTGTCCGCCAAGAACGCAATACTCATAGTGGAGTTCGCGCGTGAAGCCAGGGCGCACGGCGCAGGTTACATGGAAGCGGCAATTGAGGGATCCAGGCTCCGTTTCCGGCCCATATTAATGACTTCATTCTCTTTCATACTGGGGGTGTTGCCGCTTGTAGTGGCCTCCGGAGCCGGAGCGGCAAGCAGGCAGTCTATGGGAACGGCGGTTTTCGCAGGCATGCTAGGTGTAACCATACTCGGAATTTTCTTCACGCCGGTGATGTACGTGCTAATGCAAAAGTTGAAAAGGGATCAAACCGGCTGATGGGCTGAGCCCTGAAATAAACGGCTCTACGTTAGGGCTGAATTCCGGTCAAAGATTATCCCGGCAATTTTTTCGCCCACTCTGTCGCCGAGGGTTTTTATGAGAGAGGACGGCTTCTTATATGAACCGGACATAATTTCAGCAATCTTTTCTCTGATTATGTCAATGTCGAGCCCGACCAGGGTACACGCCCCCTCATCAATGTAGATCGGGCGTTCAGTGTTTTCGCGGGCAACAAGACACGGAACATCCAGGAAACTTGCCTCTCCCTGGATGGACCCGGAGTCCGAAAGCACAAAGCGTGCGTCCGAAAGCAGTGACAGGAACTCAAGATACGGCTCAGGCTTGACAAACCTGACGTGGCCAAGTTTTTCCACCATTGGGGACAGGCCAAACCTGCCGATCTTGTCCACAGTCCGTGGATGGGCAGGGAAAATGGTCGGAATGGGCACGCAGGCAAGTATTTCCAGCACTTTTTTCAGGCTCTCGGGGTCATCCACATTTGAAGGCCTGTGAATGGTGACCAACGCGAATTCACCCTTGCCGAGTCCGAAGTCGGCGGCTCTTTTTCTGGGTTCGACATGAGGCCAAAACATCTGGAGGGTTTCCAGCATGATGTCCCCTACGAGATGAACCCGGGACATGTCTATACCCTCATGTTCAAGATTCACAATTCCAGATGGCTCAGACACAAACAGGAGATTAGAAATGCCGTCAGTGAGGCGTCGGTTCAATTCTTCCGGCATACGCTCATCGAATGACCTTAGTCCCGATTCCACGTGAGCCACCGGAATGAAGAGCTTTCTTGCCACAAGCGCCGTAGCTATCGTCGAGTTCACATCTCCCACCACAATGACCAGGTCTGGACGATCCTCCAGGCAGACTTTCTCAAATTCAATCATTATCTTCCCGGTCATTTCCCCATGGCCACCTGAACCTACACCCAGATGATGGTGAGGTTTTGGTAGTTGCAGTTGCTCAAAGAATACGTCGCTCATCAAAGGGTCATAATGCTGACCAGTATGAACGATGAACATATCCATTGAGGGATATTCCCTGAAGGCTCGGGCTAAAGGAGCCACCTTCATGAAATTTGGCCTGGCCCCGACAATGCTGTATATCTTCATTTTGAATAGCCTTTCTGATGAGACGGAGCCAGTGTTACGCCGGGCTCGATAACGAACGACAGAACATGCGACGAATTAAATCAAACCAGGAATCAAACATCAGGAGGATGCTGATGGGAGTACATGTCCAGAATGGCCTCAAGCTTCTGCATTTTTTGAGAGCCAAGTTTGAACTTTCCCAGAATAGATGCTGCGAGGGTTGCCGATTCACGGGTAATTATCCTGGAGTATCTGGGCGCAACCTCGATCTTCTCCGATAAGGGGATTCTCTGGTATCCCATGGATTCCTTGAATCTGTTGAGGGATGGTTTGTCTCCATAAATGCTTCTCAATCCATACGAAACATGTTCTATATGCGGTCTCTTCATCACCTCTTCGGTAGATACGAACATGAGAGCGTTCATTACCTGATATTTGAGGAGGTCTTTCACATTGAACAGCACATCGCCATAAAAACCGCCCCTGTAAGTGAAATCAATCCTGAAAGCCCCGACTCTGGATCCTACAAAAGCGGCCCAGCACTCGAATATGGGGTTATCGACCGCCGCCTCAATGCTCTGCATCCATTCCTTCAGGATATTGTCGTTGAATTGTCTGCCCTGTCTGATATGAGTGTCAGCGATGATTTGAGGCGCAACTGGGAGTATTTCCTTTATGGGGATTTTCTCAACCTGACATTTTTTGAGAGCCCTGACCGTCTCCTTCCTGACATGGTGTGTCAAGGAATCCAGTCCGTATCGCTTGTCTGAAACAATGTAAAGATAGCTTGAATAGCCAGGCATTTCAGGGGGCGCCGGGTATTTGAGGAAAACTGCTCCCGAACGCCACAGAGACTCTTTCTCTTCGTCTCCCACCCTAATTGGGCCGCTGCACGGTAGATTTACATATATTTTGGAACCCGTTGAATACCACAACCTTTCGCCAGTGGACACAAATGGCACACCTGTTTCGGTGAAATATTTCTTCAGGCATGATTCCTGGCTCGACGTTGAGGCTAAGTCATTACAGCGCTCAGCATTAAGGCTCATCGATACATGGCCATCCTTTTATGTATTTAAATTGTCAAATCGGTCGAGGCGCCAGGGGAGGTTAGTTGCAATTCTCGTATGCTCCAATATCCGGAGCCTTGCCACAGGGCCGTTTAACGCCATCCCTGTCTGATGAGGCCTCTTTCACTTCATCTCCCATGTCAATAAGCGGCGAACCTTTCTTCAATCTGAAATCCAACCTGTCCGGCCCCGCAAATTCCGGATTTTTCCCTCGGAACCTGATTGTCTCGTGACTTGATCCAAGATTTTCGTCCAGCATACCTTTGAGGTTTTCCCTGGTAAGCCTGATATCCTGTCGGGTTTGGAACCAGGCGTTGTTCTTGGTCTCCACACCGGAATTTTTCGGCAGTGGGCTAATAAACAGGTATTCTGCAAAGATATTGTTGATGAAACGATTCTGCTCGTCAGAGGCGACCGGTTCTGAGGGCTGAATAACCTTGAGCGGAGTAGGGCACTTCCAAACGGTATTGTGAGCGACCAGGTTCGCCTTCGACTGGGTCGGCGCTCCCTCATAGCTGTGCCCGACAACAAAAGCTCCAATATTTCCCTGACGTTTGTCCGAGCCTGTGTCAGTGATTAAGTTGTTCGTCACCAGATTGCGTGATGATCCGAAAAAGCCGACGCCGCAATGACTGTTACCGCTGACAATATTGTTATCAACGGTGTTCGAATGTGATCTGCCTTCGAGGTAAACCCCACACCCGAATCCGGTCTCGGGATGTCCGTTACGGGAAAATTCGTTCAGTCTCACAATGCAAGAGTTGGCAGTGTTGTCCGGTCCAATCAGCAGGCCGGCGCCTCCGTAGCCGCTGCTGCCGAAAAGTTCATTTTCTGTGCAGATGTTTTTCTCGAACTTGACCCTGGCTCCGTTTATCTGACATCCATGAACGAGGTTCCTTTGAAACACGCAGTTTTGGACGACCCAGTCATCGCCGCATGCGAAAATGCCGGCCTGGTGGTTTAATCTTATGTTCAGATTTTCCAGGCGCCAGTGGGTGTTATCGAAAGGTTTGGTAACCTCCGACGATATTCCATACGTGCCATATTTCTCGATAGTCATGTTACGCATGGTTACCCAGTTTTTGGCAGTGCCGCCCCATCTGTCTCCCGAGTTAAATGCGAAATCCAGTTCATAAACTTCGACCTTGTGGTCCGTGTTCGGGTTGGCGTCGTTTTGAAGCCTGATCAGATAAATGCCCAGAGGATCTACGTAAAATGATCCCGGAGGCAGGTCGGTCGGTTTGTCTACCCTTTTCAGCATGTGTCTTTCATCAACCAGCACAAAGGAATTGACCAGAGTGACAGGTTTGAGACCACGCCGCACCCATGCGGAGCCCTGCTGTCTCCAGTCTTTGAGCAACACGCTTCCCTGCAGTATCACTTTGTTCCGATCGACTCCTTCGTAAACTATAGGGGCGTCCCTGGAGCCGGAGGCTCCACCCATTACCTGTTCATGATACACTCCGGGATGGATTGTGGCCTTGTCTCCGGGTTTAAGAACCCTGGACGCCTGAGTTATTGTTTTGAAAGGTTTTTCCCTGGAGCCGGGGTAGTCATCCGAACCATTCACGCAATCCACATGGTATTCCCCTGCCAGGGCAGGAACAGCCCATACCAGGGTCAGCGCGAAACAGATGATTGATAATGCTGTTCTCAATCTGACCCCCTTCAAACCTTCTTTAAAAGGATTAATTTCTAATTTCATGGAGCCAACCCTTTAATCTCGAATTAATTGGAACTCACTGGAAAAATGGGTCTAAATGAATGTCACTGCAATTTAACAGCCTGAATCAGAGACCGTGTAATTATCAAGTCATCCTCAGTCAGGTAGCTGAAATCGCTGTTCACACTGCTCCTGACTATTCCGGAATAATCATAGGTAGGGATATCAGTTGTTATTTCAAAGCCATTTTCTTTTATCAAGTCCACATGAACAGAGTGTGGGGCCCGGTTGTGGAGATAGGGACGGTTGCCCTGCATGAGTCGCCAGAGTAAACGCGAGCAGGCCCAGTGACCATTCCATTCTTTCGTCATACCGTAATTGCTGAAATCGACGAAATGCGACATCCATGCGTCTGGTTTTAGCCATCCGGCGAAACACGAGTACACTTCTGGCAAGTCCTGAACTACCTGAAGGACCACGGTAGACATAAACATATCGACAGAATTTGGCTTCAGCATATCCTGGCCCTTAAAAGGATGCATGTAGACGATTCTGATTTTTTCGTCAGTTCCGGAGCCTTTATCCTCGAGACAACGAATAAGGGACTGTCTTATCAGTTTAACTCTGGATTCATCAAGATTTTCGTCAAGTATGCGGTCAGTCAGGATGTGGCCGGGAAAACGGTCAAGTGTTTTTCTGGTTCCTCGCTCCTCGGTGGGATCTTCTTTTGACCTGAAAAAATCCACAAGTTGGTCTAGGGCTTCTAAATTGACGTCCAATTTAGCGTGAGGCAATTCATCAATTGCATAATAAACTTCCGCTCCGCATAGAAGCGAGGCGAGGCCGACTCCGAAAGAGGTTCCCGGGCCGAGTTCCGCAACAACCCTGGGGAAAGGATTCAGTCCCGTTTTATGCGCCTGGTTTATATGCGCCAGGTAGGTCGAATAACAATACGAAGCTGAAATTGAATGGGTCACATCGGAATATTTCATTATTCCTGGGATATAACTGATCACGCCCTTGAGCAGTGTTTCAACTTCAGGAGGAAGCATTGAAATAAGTTCACGAAACTTTTTTTCTAATGTTTTCAATCTTGACACTCTCGTTCGTAGCAAACGTGGTTATTAGCCGTATTTAT
>CAZGVM010000184.1:0-6470 GCA_964528855.1 uncultured Desulfomonile sp.
GACGACGTGATGGCCGCATTGCCACAGATCAAGCTGTAATCACAATATGAGCATGTCGCTTCATCAACTGTGGCAAGGAATGCCCCTCCGGCGATAACCTCGCAGAGGGCGCTTACCACTGATGTACCCAGACGGCATTCCTGAGCATTTTTCAGTATCCTGACGCCATGAGCTTTTACAGTAGGAAAAAAGAACGCAAAATCGAATGATGCCGTTTTTTGCCGCGTTCTGTTCCTTAAAAATGTTTCGGCCATGTGGAGATAGATGGCATGCTGGACTATTTTACCTCGAGAGTAGTTTCTAGGTTCCTGATAGTTTTTCGGATTTCCCGTTTTGTAGTCGATGATTCTTAACATACCGTCGGATGCGCCCTTACGTTGATCCACCCTGTCTATCTTTCCGCCGATTCTTATGGAAGTATTCTTGTTCAGATTCAGACTGACGGGATCATAACGTTCCAGCGATCCGACTCCGGTTTTGTTTTTGAGGCCGATGGAAGCTTCAAGCAGCAAAGGAGACCACTCTCTGGAGGCTATTTCCTCTTCTACCAGGAAAACAAGAGACGATTTTTCCAGCCAGATCACCTGCCTCCTCATGGAACTCCTGTTGGGTGGCGGAGTGGAGGCCGCCTGCGCGTTGAGTTGTCTGTCAAGTAATTTGAAAAGTTTGGACTTGTCTCTCTCTGTGTTCGGATGACGTCCCTCGGAAATGAGTTCAGTCATGAAATGATAAAATGTGTCATGCAGTAATGATCCCAACTGGAGGTTGTCCAACCATTTCGAATGGTCACGATCTATTGAATCCATAGGTCTGATTTTGAGAATATACTTGAAAAAATATTTTAGCGGGCAGGAACCAATGGTTTCCAGAGACGCGCTGGACATGACGGGTCCCAGAGGATTTGTGGGGTCATGGATGGGCGTCAAAGGCCCTATATGTCCGTCATACGGCGTGAAATCATCAGAGAGTCTGGATTCAATTGCGGCAAGTCCATTCATGATGTCTGGCTTGAGCATCGCAAGTAGTTCTTTTTTGTTGGACACATTTTCTGAACAGAATGCGCTGAGGAGCCACTCATTAAGAGTCAGCGCACGTTCTTTCTGTTGGGCCGCAAAAGAAGCGGGCAGACCGAGCCAGTCCAACATGGCGGTCTGATCCGAATCCCGCTGGTTTGAGAGGATGCGAAACGCCGCAAAGAGCACTGCGCTGGGGAAGCTCGACCTGTCTGCAGTTACATCCAGGCAAGAATAGCTCAGTGAAATGTCTCCTCTCAACCTAGCCAGCAAACGACCGAATTTTTCGATCCTTTTTCCCTGTTCGAATCTCGATAGGGGTAAATCTTTTGACAGCTTTTCCCTCTCGATGTCCATCAGCAAAGGATCGCGGAGTCCTGCGCCCGGAAATCTGTCATCATCCATCCCTACGATGAAAGTATGCGACCTTCCTGTATGTCCGCCGGAATAGATATTGTCTACGTGCAGCATTCCGGGGCGTGGGCCTGACCCCATTGTTCCCAGTTTCTGAGTGAGGCTTGCTATCCAGCCCGGAAAATCGAAATCCTGAAAAGCCAGACCTGGTTCGATTGCTTCCTGCATCTGTCGAAGGTTCTCCAAGAGCATGACGAAAGCGTAATTGTCCATTTCACTGGCAGACCTCGCGCATGTTTCCAGGAAGGCGACCGCGCCGGCCAAGTGACCGAGGGGACCGGATTTTGCCAGATTCGAACAATCTCTCAACCCGTCAACTATGGAAACCAATGACTCCAGGCATCTGATCTCTTCCATTGAACTTTTGTTTTTGTGATTCCGGAGAACATTTTCCGTTTTTGCGCCAACCACCACGGACTTTTGAATTACAAGGAGGTCATTGAGTCTATCCCGCAGAATTTTCCCGGTCCGATCCAGTCCGGATATGATTTTTAATTCTCTGAGTGTCTGTGCAAGCGCTCTATTGGTAGGGTATTCATCTTCCAGGTCATGCTTGATCAAGCCATCCGCCAACATCTCTACCAGCAGATCTTGAGGGTGATCGTCATATTCCCATCTCAGCCACGAGTTTAAGGCACGCGCTGGACGGGAATATTTGACCGGAATGCCTTCAGCAAATGTTACCGGCAAGGAGTCGAAATCTTTATTAAAGGACATCATAACCGACTGAAGGGTCTCATATATTACCGGAACATAGGTTTCATAATCGGTATGAAGAATTTCAACATGATCAAAAGCCAGAGGGTCTCCATTGGGTTCCAATCCGTTTGATCCGATGATTCTCCGCAACACTTCCCTTATTTCGTTTGAAGGTCCGAGCGCCCTGAAAATGTAGGCTGAGCCATCTCCTCTTGCCTCGGGCGCTCCCACAGGGTCCAGAAAATGTACCAACAGATCACTGTCCTGTTTTGGGACATCTTGAATTCTGTTTGATGGACTGTCAGTTGTAATCGGTATTACTGATCCGGCAGGTATGACTTTGATCAGGTTCTGTTCAAGTTTGGAAAAGTCGATGTCGTCAGGGATCATGACCAGAACTTTTCGGGATTCAGCGAATCTCTGGCAGATTGAAGACGCAGCAAGAAGTAGGACATCGGCGTAATCGACGAGTTGACGGACTTCAAGAGCATTTTTATACTCTTCAAAAATGTTTCTGATGTTTAAACCTTTTAATTCGGTCTCAAAAGAATCGTGCGCAATTTTTTCAGCCGTCAGGCCGGCAAGCCTGAGTGTGTTGATCGTGTTGAGCATTCCGGAAATCAGACTTATGCTGATTCTGGTCTCGGTAAAATATGAAGAGCCTTTCCGTTCCAGGTTACTCAATATTTCGTTCATGATTACAAAGGATTGATACTGGTTAACAGATTTGAGGCCTTTCGTTTGCATTTGTGTGTCAGCCAACTCAAATGCCAGACTCTTGATGGTTTTTATGCGGACATTTATGGGTGAAATTCCGCTCATTGCAGTCCGATCCAACCACATCCGGCCTGTCCTCAACGAGGGGCATAGAAGGCATTTTTCTGAGAGAGGATGTTGTTTGCAGATGTTCCCCAATGCCTCAATCAATTTGTTCAAAACAACCCCCTGCTGAAATGATGAAGTGTTAATATTTTGGAGACCAATATTGGGGTCATGTTCAACAGAGTTCGAAAAGAGAATTATAAATTTTCCTGATTTCGTAAGACACTTTAAAATACTTCTGAACCAGGCTTTCCTGACTTCCCAGGCCATACCCCAGTCTTGTAGCCAAGCCTTTCAGCTTTTCACCTGTTAATGGCATTCTATCAACACTTTTTTCCTCCATGATCCTTATTCTGTCCTCAAGATCGCTCAAAAATCTGTAGCCGCCATCGAGGGTTTCAAAGGTACTGTAGTCTATTATACGGCTTCGCTGAAGCTGGGTTAGAGCCTCCAGCGTGTTGTTCCTGATGATTTCAGGTTTATTATGGCTATGCATCAGTATGTTGGCCTGCACAAAAAATTCTATATCCACCAGACCGCCTTCACCGGTTTTCAGGTCTACGTTTGTTGAGTCTTCCGAGGCAAGTTCATTTTGCATTCTCTTGCGTAGCCGGTCTATTTCTGCAAGATCAGATCTGGAAATGGGGGTGCGCATGATACAGTCCCGCGTTATTTCGATCACTTTTTGAGAGACCGATTCTGGGCCAAAAACGGGTCTCGCTCTAATCAGGGCCTGTTTCTCCCACAAAGCCGAGGCCTGACGGTGGTAATCGGCATAAGACTCCAGCGAAGTCACAAGCGCTCCTTTGTTTCCTGAGGGTCTCAGTCTGGTGTCAATCTGAAACACGATTCCTTCAGAGGTGTGCATGTTCAACACTGAAATAATCCTGCCTGCATGTCGGCTGAACCAGTCATGGGTGGCCAGCTTGCCCATTTGTGGCGATTGAGTCTCATAAACAAAAATTATGTCCAAATCTGACAGATAGGTCATTTCCTGTCCGCCGAGCTTGCCCATCCCGATGATTACAAAAGGCAGAGACTCGATGGAGTCGGTTGAACCGAATTTTCGAGACATTTCCCTGCTGGCGATGACCGAAGCTCCAGCAAGGCAAACCTCTGCAAGATCAGAAATTTCCCTCCTTATACGGGTAGAATCCGCCTCCTCAATCAGATGCCGTACCCCGATCAATAGCATTTGCTCGTTCTTGAAAGCTCGAAGGAGGTTGAGCTGATCCTCGAAGTCATCAGAATATGCCAGGCGTTCGAAAAATGATGATTCAAGTTCCTCCCTTGTCCGGTGTCCCTCGTCTATTCCTTTGGCAATAAGAGAGTCAATGGCTTGAGGATGCCTGATGAGCAGATCAGTAAACAATTTGCTTTCAGCCAAAATTTTCACCAGGAAACGTGCAGTTGCCGGATTTTCCAGGAACGTTGAATAATAAGCCGGACCGGCTTTGAGGGAGCTTACGAAGTTGTCCAACGCAATCAGGGTCCTGTCGGGTTCAGGAGATTTGAGTATCTCATCAATGAAGACAGGAGCCAGTCGCTCCATCAATGATCTGCTTTTCTCCAGAACCGGCGAATGGGACGATGGACGCACAAGTTTGCTGACAATACCGAAAGAACGGGATGCATTGCTAAAACCCATTTCACGGAGCAACAACGTGCATTGAGCCTCATTGTCAACAAGTTGCACAATCTTTCGGCCCGGAGATGCGGCCGCATCATTTTGACCGTCGCCTGAACTTCGTAGCAATCCTGAGAATAATTCCTCGACAACCCTTCTATGGTCGTCAAGGTCAAACATGAATTTCTCCAGGGGCCTGGTTCTGTAGCCCATTCTGAATGCCAATTCTTCGAGATCTTCCTGAGATTTGGGTAATTCGTGAGTTTGTCGCTGCTTATCGATCTGTATCCTGTGTTCCGTCTTCCGGAAATACAGGTAAGCCTCTCTGAGCAGTCCTGCCGTGGATTTTTCCAGTAAGCCTGTTTCTACGAGAAGATCAAGTGACACTAAGGTGGAACTTGATCTGATCCTCGGCGTTCTTCCGGCGTTGATCAATTGAAGGGCCTGGACAAAGAACTCTATCTCCCTGATTCCTCCTTGCCCCAGCTTGATGTTGACCCCTGGTTTCGATTTTAGCTGATATTCAATTCGCGATTTCATATCGCGGATATCGTCCAGAGTAGAGTAATCCAGATGTTTTCTGTAAATAAACGGTTCCAGGTCCTTGAGAAACTCTGTTCCGAGCTTTTTGTCCCCGGCTACCGGATCGGCCCTCATCAGGGCGGCTCTCTCCCATGTCCTGCCCCATGCCAGATAATAATCCGTGGCATTTACAACCGATGGAACAAGTTCTCCTTTTTCACCTTCCGGGCGAAGACGCAAATCAACTCGAAATACGAATCCGTATTCTGTAACTTCAGATAGTGATTTTGAAACCGATCTGGCAAGCGACTCGTAGAACTTGCTGACTGACACCCTGGAATTGCCCGTAGTCCATCCTTCTTCAGGTTGCCTCAGGAAGACCAGGTCGATGTCAGAGGAAAAATTAAGCTCTCCTCCGGACAATTTGCCCATTGCCAGCACAACCATGCCCGTGCCTCCATCAAGACCCTCCGGCCGCCCATGTTTAATAACAAGTCTCTCGAAATGGTATTGCAATGCCGTCTGAATAGTTGCGCACGCAAGGTCTGAGAGTTCATGCATGGTTTCGGTCACGTCAGCGAGTTCCGCAAGGTCTCTGGCCCCAATTCTGAGATAATCCCTTTCCTTGTAAAGACGGAGGATGCGATCCAGATCGGAAGGTCTTTCCGCCTGTGAGACCTGGCAGCTTAAATCAAGTTCTTTTTGAGCGAGTTTTTTCTGAATGAAACAGCCACGGTTGAGAAAAACCTCCTCAAGTAGCTGAGGGCCTCTACGAATTATCGAGGCAAGAAAACTGGATCCGATCAGTGTCTTTGTGAAAATGTCCCTCAATTCGGAATCGGATATTATTTGAAGGATCTGACTCCGGGTATCATCTGACACTGCGTCTTCAAGGCGGTTGAGCAATAAAGATGGATTGGGAAGTCCACCGATGAGATTGAATACGGATGCAATCACAGCGGTGTCCAGCTGTGACATCAATTCATTCAGCTTGGGATACCCACGGCTCACCAGGTTCTTTATCAATTGGTCCGGCATGGTTTGTGCAAATCTATGACTATTAAAGTCATTAAACAAAGAAGACGGTTTTGTTGTTATCGACAGGGCAGACATCCCCGACAATCCAGGCGGCGACACCGTAATGCTCCAACATGGCAATTGTTTGATGCGCATCGGAAGGATCTACTACCGCTATCATTCCTATACCCATGTTAAATGTTTCAAACATGTCGGAAGTGTCCAGTGAGCCAAGCCGTCTCATGAAATTGAAGATTTCAGGAACAGGCCATGAGTTCAACTGGATTCTCACACTTGTGTCAGGTGGCAGAATTCTTGGAATGTTGCCGGTGAATCCTCCACCCGTAATGTGGGCC
>CAZGVM010000185.1:0-6395 GCA_964528855.1 uncultured Desulfomonile sp.
GAACAGTGTCTGGAGGCCGGCATGGACGGATATTTGGCCAAGCCTGTCAATATCAAGGAGTTTCAGGAAACATTAGGTAAAATAGCAAAAGAATAACGGAACATTTTGGGTCAAACCAGCTACACTTTGCATTTGTCCACCCAGTACCACACACATAATTCACTATTTTTGCATCGGGTCCGAACACGGGGGAGATTGTGGCTTCCTCAATAAATGATTTACCAGATATTCTGTTTCATATCCCACCATTGCTGCAGCGCGGGAGTTGGCAAAACGTATCAGATCATCTTGGGCAACCATGATTCCGTCACTTGAATTTTCAACGACAAGCCTGTATTTTGCCTCCGATTGTCTTAACGCGTTTTCTGACTGCTTACGTTCGGTGATATCCTCCACTATTGCCATGCCTCCGGAAACATGGCCGTCCATTCCTCGTAAACCCCGGAAGCATACCTTTACAGGAGTGACTTTTTCGGCGGTCACAGAAGCGTAATCTCCTTACGATCCAGTATAAATGTTTTTGGTTCACCCTCCAAAAGTGTCATCAAGAATTAATTTTGGTTTTATCGCCTGAGCGATAGAAGTTTCTCCCCTAATACTTTTACTATACGAGCAGGCGGTAATGTCTGGATAGTTGGCGATGAGGCCGAAGGAGCGTTGAGATGACGGAAAAATGGGCGTGGGAACCCGATCGGGTGGAGACCGTAGTAGTAGAATCTGACATTCTCATAATCGGTGCTGGAAATGCAGGGTGTTTTGCAGCCATTGAGGCCAGGAAAATCGACCCGAATCTGCGGGTCGTCATGATGGAGAAGGCTCATATTTTGAGGAGCGGGGCGTGCGCAGCGGGAATGGACGCCATTAACACTTACATTCCACCGGGTAAAGCACCGGAGGATCTGGTCAGGTGGAGTCGCTCACAGGTCGGCGGAGGACCGATACGTGAGGACCTTGCGCTCAGCAATGCGCATGAACTCAATGGAGCCGTGGATGATCTGGAAAGATGGGGTCTGCCTATTTTGAGAGATGAAAATGGTCAGATAAAATTCAGAGGCGGATGGGACATCTCTATCCACGGAGAACAGCTCAAGCCAATAATGGCGGAAAAGGCTATTGAAAGCGGCGCAGCAATCTACAATCGTATCGTCTGCACCTCATTGCTGACTCAAGATGGCAAATGCACCGGGGCAATGGGGTTCGGGGTACGAGACGGCAAGTTTTATGTTTTTCGTGCCAAAGCCACAATCAATGCCACCGGCGGTGCCTGTGGCTTGTACAAGAGTTACACCAGTGACGCCACAATGTCTCATCATCAAACCTGGATGTGCCCGTATAACGTAGGAACGGGATATGCCGTAGGTATAAGAGAAGGTGCAGAAATGACCTCTATGGAGCAGAGGTGGGTGGCTACGAGGACTAAAGACTTCTGTGGACCGGTGGACACCATTTCCGTTGGTTACAAATCGGCAATAATAAATGCAAAAGGAGACAGAATACTCGAAAAACATTATGCCCATCTTGGGGGTGACAAATCCCCTCGCTACATACGGGCCAACGCTCCCATGGAAGAGTGGCTCGCTGGCCGTGGCCCCACATATTGCGATACCACGGGCCTGGATGAAGATGGAGTGAGAGACCTGAAGACTGATTACCTAAACGAGCGTCCGTCTTTCGTTCTGTTTTTGGCCAGCAGGGGACAGGACATAACACAAGACCCTATCGAGATATACGGAAGTGATCCGTACATAGTAGGGGGGCATACGCAGAGCGGATTCTGGGTAGATATCAACCGCATGACTACGATTCCCGGATTATTTGCCGCCGGAGAGACGGCCGGCGGAAACCCCAACAAGTTTGTGGGTGGATGCGCCGCTGAAGGCAAGTTGGCGGCTCGGGGCGCCTTGGGATACATAGCTTCAGTAAAGCTGAATGGGTTGGACACAAAAAAGCTGAATGACGAAATACAAAGAGTCTTTGGGCCGTTGCAACGCGGACCCGGATTTGACGGAGTGTCAGCCACAGAAATGGAAGAACGCCTCCAAAGGCTGATGGATGAATATGCGGGTGGAACATCCCAGTTTTACAGGACTAATGAAGAAAGACTGGGTTATGCTCTGAAACATCTGAAGATGCTCAGATCTCAAATGAAGTTCCTATACGCCGCAGACCTCCACGACTTGATGTCGGTCCATGAGGTTATCGATAGAATCGATGTAGCAGAGGTCCTGGTCAGTCATCTAAAATTCAGGAAGGAGACTCGCTGGCAGGGATGGCAGACACGAACTGATTACCCGGAGATGGATCCCGCCCTCGATTGTTTTGTGGAAAGCCGATTAAATAAGGAAACCGGTGGGATAGAAATGTTCACTCGTCCTTACGAACAAATTATCCCCGGCGATCGTTATCGGCCCTGATTATTAAAGTATCACCCATTTATATCTGGAGGTCATGAAAATATGCCGCCCATCGTAGACAAAAAGAAATGCAACGGTTGCGCCGGTAAAGAAGAACCGCTTTGTGTAAAAATATGTCCCGGTGATCTTATGGTGTTAGCGGATGATGAAAAAGCTATCTGCAGGACAATGAGAGACTGTTGGGACTGCATGTGTTGCACCAAGATTTGCCCAATGAAAGCCATTGACACCAAAATTCCATATCAACTTGGATATCACGGCGCAAAATTGATTCCTTTCGTAGGTAAGAATTCCATAACCTGGATATGCAAAGATATTTATGGTAAGGAGGAACGATTCAAATATACTACCAGAAACAATGTGTCCGAAGATGACACAGAAACCTAGGGACGGACCGGGATAGAGGTCTTCATTGCAGGCTCACTGGCATCTTAATGAAAATGAATTTTTCGAGGGATTAGCCGAAGAAAAACGGCTTTTCCTTGATCGAGCAGTGCGACGTGAGTTTCGCAAACGGGATTTCATTTTTGTGGAAGGAGACCCGGGGGATTCATGTTTCCTGCTCGATAAGGGATTGGTAAAAATATACCGCACATCCGTGACGGGAAAGGAACCGATTTTTTTTCTTCGAAGGGTTGGAGAATTATTTGGATTGGCCGAAGTCATGGAAGGCAACCCCAGGAAATGCAATGCCCAGGCATTGAGGTCTAGCGTAGTTTATTTCATAGGCAAGAAAGACTTTGAGCGACTACTGTCGGAACGCTATTCCCTGGCAAGGAGAGTTATCACTTCTTTGGGAAAAAGGCTGAGATACTTGGGTGAACAGGTCGAGAATTTGTCAGTCTGCGATGTCAGTACCAGGATACTGAAGTCATTTGCATATCTAAGTTATGACAAACTGATCGATGATTCGGCCCGGGGACAAACAATAATTGTCCCGTTTAAGCTGACTCAGGAACAACTTGCGTCAATGACAGGCTCGTGCCAGCAAACCATCAGCGAAACCCTAAAGAAACTCCAAGATGAGGGAATGATCCGAATGACCGGAAAAGAGATTACCATCCTGAAGCCTGGAGAGCTTCTTGAACTTGTAGGGCATTGAGCAAACACCAGTCCCATACATATTTCCCAACGTGTCACGGCGTAGGCCACCTTCTGATTTTTAATAACGCCTGCCAAAAAAATACCTTATGGCTACATCATGAAAGGCCGTACTATGAAACATAAGATCATCATTCTTATTCTCGCTGCACTTGCGTTTATCTCTCTGTCGGGTTTGTTCGATCCCTCCTGCGCTATAGCTGGGAAACTCGATGACGCTATCGCATCAACGCCGAAAGGCATTGGGCCAGGAAAGATAGACCCTGGTTCAGAACCAGGTTTTATGGGCATCCCCGGAGCCCCGAAAATTAATTGGGGCCTGGCGCTTGCATGGGGACTACTGTGTGGGTGGATATTTTCTACCGTGGGCGCATTTGGTGGAATCATGGCGGGTGTAGGTCACATAACAGTGTTTGGTCTGGCTGATTACGGTAGAATGTTCAAGAATTCCAGCCCGGTTCTCAACAATATGCTTACTGACTCAATTCGTGTGAGCAACCAGTACCTGGCGGCATTGGCAGCATTGATAGCATCCACCACATATTACAGGATGGGACGAGTAGTACTGCCGCTCGGGCTTTGTCTAGCGGCCGGGAGTCTTTTTGGGGCATACTCCGTGCCGGTTTTGACGGCTGGGAAGATTAATCTCAGCATGTATGTCGGCTATTTTGGGATATGCGTTTTGGTTGTCGGCGCCATACTTTTCTACGAAACAACAGCGGCCGGTCAAGCGAGCAGAAAGAAGGCAAAGGATTCCGCCAAGGCTTTTGAAGAGGATCAAAGAGTAAAAAAGATCCTATCATCGACAAACTCGGTATCATCGGATTCTCAGGGAGTCAGGATCAAAAGTCTTGGGATTAGAAGAATAGTGTTCACATTTTACGGAGTCGAATTCTCCTTCAATCCTCTGTGGCCCGTTGTGGGCGGCGTGGTAATTTCTTCTATTTCATCTTTTATAGGAGTTGGCGGCGGATTTCTCTATGTGCCGTTCTTGACGTCCGTGGCCGGGCTTCCGATGTTCATAGTGGCGGGAACATCGGCGGTGGCCGTGCTGGTAAGCATGGTGACATCCATTTTCACGTTCATGTTTGTCAAGCAGGTTCCTGTTGATTTTACCCTCATCGGGATTCAGCTGGTCGGGATCTTTTGTGGTACTTTTCTGGGAACATACACATCAAAATACATGCCGGAAATATGGATTAAAAGGTTTTTTGTCCTGTTATCAATTTATGTGGGCGTAGGTTATTCAACAAAAGGCTTTCTGGGCCAGTCATTTCTGCCTGGCATCTGATGACAAAGGATTACCAGCACAGTCATTTTGGGAACGCTCTGTGAAATGATCCGATTACCAAAGCTGGTCAAGGCTTCCTGAGTCCCTCTTTCCTCAGAACAATTTGAAACTCATGTCCATGAAATGCTATATAATGACACTGTCTGGCTTTGCCCAATTCAAAGGGGAGGTATCGTTATGAGATCTCAGAAACCTGGTAAGATATGCGATCTATTATGGTATTTGGGACACCCGGAATCCTGTGTTTATTTACTCGAAGGGCAAAATGAGTCCATGATCATCAGTGGGGGAATGAGTTACATTGCGCCTGCGATAGTGCGGCAAATAAAAGAATTCGGGCTTGATGAGAGTAAGATCCGGAACGCATTGATTCTACATGCTCATTTTGATCATATTGGAATCATTCCATTTTTGCGTGAACGTTATCCTGGGCTTAAGGTTTACGTCTCTGCAAGGGGATCAGAAATTTTGTCCGAGCCACGCAACATAAAAACCATTAATGAATTTAGTCATAGTGTAGCCTCACACATGGGAATGGAAGACGAATTTTCTGCCGGCCATTGCGACTGGCGTGTCGGATCAGAGTTGGCCATGGTGTCGGATGGCGACGCAATCGAGTTGGGAGAGATGGAAGTGAAAATACTCCAAACACCAGGCCATTCTTCATGTTCCATTTCAGCTTATGTCCCAAAACTTAAGGCCTTGTTCCCATCTGACGGCGGTGGAATCCCGTGGAAGGACTCGATAGCGCCCGCGCCGAATTCTAACTTCGTGCAATACATTGCAAGTCTGAAAAGACTGGAGTCTCTAACTGTAAAATACATCTGCGCAGACCATTTTGGATACATTTACGGTGAGGAAGCTGTGTCTTATCTCAGTCTTTCGATACAAAAAGCGAATTTAGAATATGCCAGACTCGAAAAAATCTACGCCGAAGCGGGAGATGTAAACCTGGCGGCGAAAAAGGCCTCAACCTCTTTTTTGGAAGAAAATCCAGATTATCTGCTTACTCTGGAAATATATGAAGGTGTGTGTCGTCAGATTATGAAACAAATTGAACGGGCCAAACACGGCTGAGGAGGAATAGCCTGATTTCCGGGACAGCTTTAATCGCAGAGCTTCGAGTAATCAAAAAACTCTTGTTCAAAATTACAATTTGGCGGTCGATCGGGCTAAATAGACGGCAGATCTCTGAATGCCTCGATGCTCCCCATGCTATGGGCCTCAAATATAGCCCTGATAATAGCTCTCGAAACGCAGTCAGCAGCGGCGGCGCCTATGTCATTTAGGGCTCCAGCGTCTGGACTTGGGAAAAAGCCCTTTGTTTGATCGAGATCCCGCTCTCCGGTAGCGAGGCAAAATATAGTGTCCCCGTCGAACATTGTGTGGGCCGGTCTTATAGCACGGGCAAGCCCATCCTGCGACATCTGGGCTATTTTCTTGCACTGCGCCTTGGTCAAAGCCGCATTGACGGCTACGACCCCTATGGTGGTGTTTGATGTTGGATTGGATATGGACACCGGCGGTATCCGGAAGGATTTCTTGCCCAGCGTTCCAAACTCTCCATTGATTTCAAGGCTTATTTCCCA
>CAZGVM010000186.1:0-3834 GCA_964528855.1 uncultured Desulfomonile sp.
CCGACATTGTTGACAACCTGCATGAAGGGCTATATGTCGTAGATAGGAACAGAAGGATAACCTTTTGGAATAAAGCTGCTGAGCAAATGTCCGGCTTTTCCGCCAGAGAGGTAATTGGCAATTCTTGTTCAGACAACATTCTTACTCATATAGACGCCGAAGGTAACAGTCTGTGCCTGGGTATGTGTCCACTGGCTCACACCATGGAAGATGGAAAGCGACGTGAGGCTAAGGTGTATTTACATCACAAAGATGGGCACAGAGTCCCTGTTACTGTTCGAGTCAGCCCTTTCAGGAATGACTCAGGTGCCATAATTGGTGGTGTGGAGTTGTTTTTGCAAGTTGGTGACCGAAACGTTCCAGACTCCAGAATCGTAGAACTTGAAAAAATGGCAATGCTTGACAGGCTTACTCAAATTCCAAACAGAAACTACCTTGACAGGGAACTTGAACGGCGGCTTGAAGAAAAACGGCTTTACAACCTACCATTTGGACTCCTTTTCATGGACATAGACCACTTCAAAAGCTTTAATGATACCTATGGCCATGAAATTGGAGACAAGGTTCTCAAGTTTGTGGCGAACACGCTAATTCGTTCTACGAGACCATCTGATGTATTTGGTAGATGGGGCGGAGAAGAGTTTGTGGGGATTCTACCAGGCGTCGACCTCCAGGGCATGGAAACTTTGGGCAATCGGTTGCGACTCCTGGTTCAGAATTCTTACATCATGCATGAAAATGCGAGACTGAGCGTCACTATCTCCATAGGGGCATGTTTGGGTCAGAATGATGACACTATTGACGGACTATTGAGCCGGGCGGACAAACTCTCATACGAAAGCAAATCAGCGGGACGAAATCGTCTTACAATCGGTTAGGCAAGCCGTTCAATTGGATTGAAAATCCGTGCTAAATCAGTTCAGCAGCCCGTTTGATGACAGGGTACAGAACTTTTTTGGAACTCAAAAGCCAGTTACACAAGATTATTAGCGGTCTGGATGACTGCCAACTTGCAAAAATATTGTATCGTGCTATAATAAACAATGATAATCAAAAATATCTCTCCATACTGTGCTTTTATTGTATGGGAGGAGACTGCCATGATATATGGATGCATTGAGTGTCATAGAATATGGTGTACTTTTGAAAAGTATGAAACATTGGATATATCCGAATTTAGCCTCGAAACATGCATGGATATCAGCCATGGTATTTGCCCGGAGTGTTTTCAGAGGCGTGAGGACATTATTCATAGACATCAGAAAAGCAATGGCTATTCTGAATGCTTCAATAGAAATGACGACTGCCATAACGACAACTGCTTGTTTAAATCTGTGTGCGGTCACTCCGCTGTGAATGTATGGAAATCGAACGTTGTCGTTTTGAATGGATAGCCAATAGTGAATTCCCAAGTGCGAAGGTTCATTCCTAATCTCAGATTGACGCTCCACTTCTGAAATGCCTTCACTTTCTATACGTATCCGCCAGTATTTTTTCTTCAAGCATCTATAAGCACAATGGACAATTGTTCAATATTAATAGTCGATTAAAGGAAGAGTTCGGAGCGAACAATATCATGGTTCGCGGAGCAGTCAAAGTAAAGGCTCATTTGATGTTTGGCGTGATTGCGATTTTCGCTGATCAGTTGACCAAATTAGTGACGTGATCAATGAAAAATCCGAAGGTAGAACTAACAAACGGGATAGGTGCGCCCAAAAACAAAAGAAACGTTCATTTAACCTATGAAATCCCAATAATGGATCGAACTGACCACTGAAATCTCAGTCTAGGAATCAGATCGATCGTACAAACATTTATTTCTGAAAGAGTTTTTCAAGAGGCTCTATTGTGAGAAAATAAACCGGATTCAGTAAGGATAATTTGAAAAATTACAAGGTATCGGTCATGAAAGATGTTCCGAGCCAACAGCTTGACGAACTAAAGACGATAATCTTTACTTATGTCGTTCTGGCTCCTCTCTTATCGGCTTTGTTCGCGGACAAGATCGACAACATGTTTGTCGTTTGCCTGCTTTTTGTGGGGGTTGTCGGGATGGCTTTCATACATTTGAAGAACCGCTTTGAACAACTGGAAGAATCGCTCAAAGAGCAGGAGCGTAGGCTTATGGAACTGGAGGATGTCAATGACGAGGGATCTGAATAATTCCCGAGGTTCTTTTTAAATATTTATGGTCACTCTTTGGTATTATCTGGCTTAGCGTCAATGCACTCATTATTTTGAAGAGCTATCTGCAATAAATGTTGATTCTTAGCGTTCGCAACGCGGGAGTCGAGGGTTCAAATCCCTTCATCTCCACCAAACATTTCGACAAGTTACAAGGCTCCGGCATCACCGGAGCCTTTTCTGTTTTCAGGAAAAGCGCTTTTTGCTAACGGACTTGCCAGATAGCCTTTTTTAGAGATTGTCCCTCTAACTAAATCAGTGGTTTCCCCGTACCATATCGACCATTGCCTGTATGTTCTGGGTTAACCTTGCTTCAATCAGATACGGCCCTTTTTTTCTGAGCGCTGAGTCCAGATGCCGGTGAAATTCATCAGCAGTCGCTGCGCTGACGGCGGGAACTCCAAGCCCTTCGGCTATCTTCACCCAGTCTAGTGTCGGGTCAGTCAGATTCATCATCGATTGCATCCTGGCGTTAGCGTCGCCCTCACGCACCCTTGCCAGTTCGATTTCAAGAATAGCATAGTCATCATTTTTTAGGACGATGACTAATACATCGGCTTTTTCCCTTGCCATCGACCAGAGCGCCTGGACAGTGTACATACCGCTACCATCCGCCTGCAGAGCGATGGTCTTACGATCCGGGCATGCCACAGATGCGCCTAGGGCGAGAGGAAGCCCTCCGCCGATGGCGCCGCCACAAACAGCATATATATAGTCATGGGCTCGAGCGCCTTCGGTCAGGCCAAAAATTGTAAACCCGTTTGTGGCCCCCTCATCAACAAGTATTGAGTTTTCAGGAATCAAAGCGCATAAGCTCTTCCCAATGCTCTCAGCGGTCAGAACTCCCGTAGGCGGCGAATTATCACATCTGGACCTCCGTTGCACAGTCTTTGGAGTGGCGTTGACAGCCTCGGCCAGATCGCCCAAGGCCCCCAGCATGTCATGCTCTACCGTGGCCAGGGTCATGACCCGGCAAGTTTCCGGTATTTTCAGGACAGGCTTGTCCTTGTATGCGAACGTGGCTACCGGTAAAAGTGCGCCTGCCAGGACCAGTTGTTCATAGTCGGCGAGATCGTGCAAAGCCAGCTCAAGAAAATACGGGATCAGTTTTATTGGAACTCTACTTTCACCACGAGCCAGTCGAGATGGAAAGGTCTCGCCCAACAGGGTAACTCCGGTTTTGGCTGCGATTCGTCCGGCCAGTTCCAGTCCTGCCCCATGCAGTAAAGTACTCCCCAATACCAAGCCGGTCTTTTTACCGTTTGAAAGCGCCTCCGCAACCTGGGCAATTGTCTCAGGCCCAACTTTGAGCGCCTCAATTGGCAGGGGCAACTCCGGCGGCGCCATGGCAGGATCCCAATGGCAGTTTGTTGGGGCCACTACGGTGCAGATCTTTCCTGCGCCAAGCTGAGAGTAACGGGTAGCCAGTGCGCCGAGGACAGCCAGGTCAGACGCTGACTTGGCTTCATGGGTCCAATGTGAAACAGTGCGAGCCAGGTAAATTATTTTGCCATTGATGAGTTCATTTAGTTCGCTGATTTTTTTCCCCAGAATTGCAGAAAATTGCTTCTGGTTTCGACCTTTAGCTTTGATTTCTTGAAGGAGATGTCGCCCTGGATGAATGAGATTATCAGTCATGGAACCAAAGAC
>CAZGVM010000186.1:3844-5271 GCA_964528855.1 uncultured Desulfomonile sp.
GAGTTCATGTTCCGGGAACCTCGGTTGGTGGTATGTAGCGTTCGCCCCCACTATATTGACCATAGCCGTATTCGCTCTGCCTGCGTTGTGGAGATTTGCCATTCCATTTGCAAAACCACTACCTACATGCAGCAGTGTAAAAGCGGGTTTCCCTTTCATACGCGCATATCCGTCAGCGGCCCCTGTTACCGTGTTCTCCTGTAAACAGAGAATTGCCCTGACCCCTTCGGTAAGCCCTATTTCGTAAACCAGTTGCATCTCTGATGTCCCTGGGTTTGCGAAACATGTATCCAGCCCCGCCTGAACCAGGGCTTTGAACAATGCCTGTGCGCCATTCATAGTGATGTATCTCCTTAATCAGGAAGCATTCTGACGTTCGGTTTCTGCTCTCCAGGTAAATCGTGTTCAAACAGCCTTGCCAGAATCCTGGTTACAATGGCTAATCTGTTTATAGCAGTCGATCGGCGCCTGAGATTTTCCAAATCCCCCATTTTACTTTACTGTTTGTTCATAAGTCTTGCGCCCGCCCACCCATGTCGAAACCAGTTTTGGGTAATCCTTTGAGAATTTCTCAGGACTGACTAAATAGAGGTCTTTTTCGTATACGACCAGGTCAGCGTTGTATCCCACATCCAGTTTGCCCATGTCGTTTTTCCCTGTGGTCCTCGCGCTTCCTACCGTGAAGCCATTCACGACATCCCTGACTTTGAGGGGTGAATGATCCTTGGGATTACCGGCCCCTGTAGCCGCAACACCTAAAACCACCGTGGCTGGGGCGTATTGTATGGGTGAGACACTGAAATCAGTGCTCATCCCTACTGACACTCCCGCCTCTATAAGTTTACTGATCGGGTATTCATGGATGGCTTGTTCACCGTAGTAATGAGCGCCGTCAGTCTCTGCGGCCCAAAAACCGGGCTGAACAGTGGTCACAACATTACCATCGAATTTTTTGATTCTTTCAACCTGTTCGTTGGTTGGGAAAGCCAAGTGTACCAGGGTGTGGACTCCGTTTATCCGACCTTTTTCTTCACGAACCTTGTCCAAGGCGTCAAGAACGGCTCCAATAGCCATGTCTCCCTGAACGTGATAGTGCATGTTCATACCGTATTCTTCAACTTTTGCCACGATTCGGTTGAGGTTTAGCTGCTCACCGTGCCCATCATCCGTATATATCTCAGGGAAGCCATGGCCGCCGAGCTTGTTGGTCCAGCTAGTCCACGCTTCACCTCCGGCGCACGCTCCATCAATAAAAATCTTACAGCCTAAAAACCGTACCAATTCGGTGTCATTTCCCATGTATTTGGCGGCCTCTGCAACATCGTTCAGATCGAAGATCGTGTAGTAGTAATGGACTCTTAACGGTAGAATCCCCTGTTTTTCCATCTCCATGATAATATCCGATCTCATCACCATCAGCCCTGGAG
>CAZGVM010000186.1:5281-6390 GCA_964528855.1 uncultured Desulfomonile sp.
GAACCGGGCAAAAATTCTGGGCCATGGAATCGACATAGCGCGTTCCCTCAACATGCCGGTTAGTTGATCGTTTTCCTTGATTATCATTCCGCCTTGAGGGACGGGAGCGGAGGGAGTCAGGCCAACCAGCTTCATGGTGGCCGTATTTATGATGGCGTTGTGTCCAAGTTGATCAACCAGGAAAGCAGGCCTGTTTCCTGTAACCTTGTCCAGCTTGGCAAGATCCTCAAGTGACCATTTGTCGTAATCAGCAAGGCTGTATCCTATCCCCATTACGACCCCGTGCTCCGGAACCGATTTGATCTTCTCCGCCAATTTATTGACGATTGAATCGACATCCTTGCAATTAGCGAGGTCTGCCCCAACTTTTAAGGCGGTCCCGGCCTCCATCAGGTGGCAGTGGCTATCTATAAAACCCGGATAAGCTACAGCGCCTTTCATATCCACAATTGCCGCTGAGGCATGCTTTTCCGGTTCTACATTCCAGCCGACGACTTTTCCATCCTTCACGAGAAGATTATGCGCCTTGTTGTCAGCATCTAGATAGATGGTACCATTAGTAAACAGTTGCGATCCGTCCAAACCGGATGTTTGATTAACCGTTGATGGGTTAGCTTTTTCAGCCTCAGCCCCGCATAAACCTGCAACGCACAGCATGGACAGCAACACTGTCCCAGAAGCCATGAGGAACTTTCTCATCCGGTTTCTCCTTCTTATTTAACATGTTGAGGTTATAGTATTATATTGTTCAGAAAGCGCTTGCGCCAAACAAGCCCAATTGTAGACCTGCTTTGTAAGGCACGTCCCAACATGAGATTTTTAAACGTTAGACCAGCTCCATTTAGCCATTTTGTCCGGTAAAAGCCGAACCGGTTTGAAGATCTTTTATTTATGACAGTTCTGCTTCCAGTCGGATATCACAAACTCAAGAATCTGTCTGGAATCATCGGAGCAGATCTGGATTAAATCAAAGTCCGGTGTAAAAAGAATTTTCTGCATTAACATTCCGTCATCATCAAACCACTGGGGAAGCAAACCACCCAGAAAATATCCGCGATTACGAAGTATTTCCACAGTTTTCCCAACCCAGGGCTCCGTCAGCTTCACCC
>CAZGVM010000187.1:0-6389 GCA_964528855.1 uncultured Desulfomonile sp.
GGCTGTGGACGGACAGGACATTCCTGATGATGATCATTCAGCGAAGGTTCCCGGCCCTGGCAAAACGGACGCCGCCGGTTCAGCGCAGTCCGGGAGCGATCTAAATAAAGCCGTGTGACTAATCCCAAGGGACTACGGGGTGGGCTGAAGGACATCTTTGCCGGCGCCAAATAATCCCTTCATCCGGATCAGCAAGGAAAAGTCTCCCTTTGCCATGTAATTTCCCTGCATCAACATTTCCTGCCCGTCGGCTTTGCCCGTCATGATTTCCACCCACAAACCGAAGGGTGATTCTATGGTCAGGTCCGGATTGTCGCTGAAACCTTCTCCGGTTTGGATTTCACCGTTCGAGATTTTAAACCAGCAGGCGCCGGGCATTTCCCCGCTAAATGCGAACTGGATGGTTGCCTTCGTCTCTCCGGCGGATGCTGGATCGAACGCCCAGGACATTATCGTGGCAAAACTCTCAATTGAATCGGGGCTTGGAACCAGTTTTCGTTTCTGGAATTCCTGTGGGTTGACTCCCTCAGCTATGCAGGTTTTCCAGAAGATATTGGCCATCCTGGCCATTGACTCGGTATCCATGAGTGGCACGGTTATCTGTTCCAGAATTTCGGGGGAGATCTTCATAGATGTGACCAACTGTTGGCCTGCGACCGCAGTGGCTTCCAGAATAGCGTCCAATTGTCTGGATAATCTGGGTAAAGCCATCATTTCTGCCCCTGGTCTGTATATCTCGGCAACAAGACCCTTGCCGAAAAGAAAATTTGCGTAGGAAGAAAGTTGATTGAAGACCGAAGGCTCCGGAAAACCGGCAACGCTAAGCATTACGGCTCCAGGGGGAATTTGTCTCAATGGGTGAGTAGTCTTTCCTCCGCGTTTCACAAAGAAAGGTTCCAGAATGGGAAGGGTCCGTTCGATGAAATTTTTCATGTCGGCGTTAACCGTGAAGTGGTAAAGTGGAGTCGCATACACACACAAGTCAGAAGCCAGCCATTCAGGTAAAAGTTCATTGGTCATGTCGTCTTTGTGAACGCATGTTCCCGGGGTCTTGGTCCAGCAGGTGAAGCAACCGATACAATGCCTGACCTGCTTATCGCGCAAATGGACCATTTTTACTTCTGCGCCGGCTTCTCGCATTCCCTTTATCAATGAATCCAGCATCAGGAAAGTCCGGCTTGTTTTTTCTCCTCTGGGACTGGAATTAATCGCCATCACTTTCATTGATGTTTTCCTTTCTGTCTTAGGTAGGTCATTTGAACAAAGCTCTTTTTGCTGAGAATATGACTTGGTTTGGTCGGAACAAGGGTCTGAGGCGGTTGCAACTGAAGTAAGGGGTACAGTGATTCCTCTGTGAGGATTATTCCGGGTTTCAACTATGAGTGAAGGGACAGGCTTGCTTTCCGAATTGGAATAGACAAAACGTCTCATATAGTAATCCGGAAAACGGCGATTAAAGATTAACGACGTTGCGGTGATGATTGTTATCGGAATTAAAGCACGAGTAATGACTGAGGGAAAAAGACTGATGAGCGCACAGACGAAAAAAATTCCGGCCCAAACGTATGTCATTATGCGATTGATCATCACGAAGGGAAGCGAATTCCAGACAACTTCAGGCGCAGATTTTTTTGCGTAATGATACGTGAATGGATCCATGCCGATTAACGGAGGAAAGAATGCGGCCAGGAAAAGACAGGCATAAATCCCGGTCACTGCAAATTGGCTCAGCGCATCCCCGGTAGCTTCCGGCCACAGTTCGAGGCACAGGAAAACCGCCAGAAAATAACCGCTGACCGACCAATCAAAATAAGTTGGCTTGTCCCAGTACCATGCGAGCGCCAGGATGAAGATGCAGTAAGCAAGGATGGCGGACACACCTGTCAGCAGTGTGTGAGGATCTCTGCCTATTGAAGCCCATATTTTGAAAAAAACCAGGGCAGGGAAGGGAGCCAAATAAAGGAAAATTTGCCGGCCTTTGGTAAGGTGCGCCAAGATGGTTCCTCCGACTTCACTCAACTAAATGGTACGAATGCATATTGTCAATTAATATTGACTCATTCAATTCGCTCCAAGCTCGTCAAAAATGTGGCATCATTTCAATTCCTTGCCGATGGAGAATGCCTTGCCGAGATATTGACCGACCCCGTAATAGCCACGACCGTAGTCAGGCGACCAAAGAAAAGGTTTTATTTTTTCGATCTCAGGTCCTTTTTCGCCGAGAACAGACTCATCAGCCTTGATATCCAATATCTCTCCGACAAATAAAGTGTGGAGCCCTACCTTGTGACTGTGAACAACCTTACATTCCAGCACTAGCGGGAATTCATCAATATAAGGGGCGTTCACCAATTCGCTTTTCACAGGTGTCAATCCAGTGACGGCAAATTTGTCCACATCTTTTCCAGAGGCTATGCCTATGAAATCAGCCTCTTTGACGTGTTTTTCTCCCGGGATGCTGACAGTGAAAGCTTTTTGCTCCAAAAGGCTCGCATAAGTGTATGTGGCCTCGCGAACTGAAATCGACACACAGGGCGGTGCGCTACAGCATATTCCTCCCCACGCCACTGTCATAACATTTGGTTTGCCGGTCTTGTCATAGGTTCCGACTATCAAAACCGGTGTAGGATAGAGGATGGTTTTGGGGCCTACGGATTTTTTCATAACATTACTCCTCATGCATCGGCAAAATTTTGGGGGCCGCTAAACGAACCGCCCGTCGCTCCGTTCTGTTAAGTTTACCTGAGAGCCATGTTAGAATCTAGCGTTATTCGCCAATTTGAGGTCGAGTCAGTAGGTTTGTTTGGGAAACGGCACAGATAGTCTGAAAGAAGATCAGACATGTGCTTTGTCGTCAAAACCAGTGTCCACTCTATTGAACTGACGAGCGATTTCATGGACTCAAGCTGATTCACAACTCAGAACATTTTGGTTGACGCAAGTCCGGATTGTGGAATATTGTTAAAAATTGTATTTTATTTCTCCAGGTGTTTGTGGAATCGGAATTTGACCTGATTGGAGTGATGGGGTTGTTGTAACACCCCTGAATCCGGGCGAATGGCCCCTGTCCACGAGCGTCCAAATCTGTCAGAAACTTTTAAACGGCGCTTGAGCCGGATTATTCAGAATGAGGAGATAACCTTATGCTTCAACGCTTATCGCACTCGTCATGTTGGCCCGTTTTGGTTGCCTTGCTGTTCGTCTTCTTTTGCATCGGCGCGGGTGTCAGCCCAAGTCTCGCTCAGGAAAAAGTAATAAAGATAGGAACCTTGTTCCCGCTGACCGGCCCGGTTGCGACCGCTGGGCAGAGGTGTCAGGCGGCTGTTCAGACAGCTGCTGATATCATCAACAACAAACTTCCCGACATTAAAGTTCCTCTTGCCGATCAGGAAGGTATTCTTGGTGGCCACAAGATCGTCCTGGTTCACGCCGACAGCCAGGGCAAGCCCGATGTAGGCAAATCCGAAGCTGAACGTCTTTTCAACCAGGAAGGCGTGTGGGCGATCATCGGATCATACAACAGCGCCGTTACCAAGCCTGCGAGTTTGGTGGCCGAGCGTATGAAACGCATTTTCATGTGTGGAGCTTCGAGTTCTGCCGCTTTAACCCAGCGTGACATGAACTTTTTCTTCAGACTGGCTCCGACTGATGAGACTGAATCTGTCGAATTTGTAGAAGTTATCAAGTGGCTTAATCAGAAAAAAGACGCCAAGATTCAGACACTGGGCATCATTTATGAAAATAGCGAATTTGGCAAACATGCCGCTGGTGAGGCCAAAAAAGCCGCAGCCGCAGCCGGGCTCAAGGTCGTAGCTGATGTTCCGTTCAGTCCTGGAGCGACAAATCTGAACAGCGAAGTTCAAACCCTTAAGAACAGCAATCCTGATGCAGTTTTCGGTGCAGTTCTGGGGGCAGACTATTCCCTCTGGATTCGAACCATGAAGCAGATGGCATGGACTCCCAAAATCGCCATCAACTACTGCTCGGGTTACCAGGACCCCGTCATTGCCAAACAACTCGGCCAGGACGCCGATTTTTTCATGGGATCAACAGCGTATTCTCCACAGTTTGCCGTGTTGATGCCCGCAGTTGGTGATGTGGAAAAGATTTTCAAGACCAAAACAGGCGGAGTCCCTTTTGACGGTGACAGCATTCAGGAAGCGGTTGCAATGCTGGTATTGGCTCAGGCGATTGAAAAAACCGGTTCTCTGGACGCTGAAAAAGTGGCGGAAACTATACACAATAACACATGGGATTCTCCTCTTTCCCTCGGAGGCAAAGTGGCTTTCGTCAAGGGAGGACAGAACGCCAAGGCTCATAGTATAGTTACACAACTTCAGGGTGGCGAATACAAACGGATATTCCCCGAAGAAATGGCCGACACTCAAATAGTGTTCCCGATAAAACCCTGGAATCAAAGATAATTCAACCAGATGTAGTTTCTCTGGATTGCCAATGGGCCGGTCATCATTGGGCGAGGCGTTCTAAATAAATGGCGCCTTGCCCCAAATGACCAGGACTTTCGGAAGGTCTTGCTCTAAATGGAAACATTCATTCAGGTGCTTATTGACGGCATACTCAGCGGGTTGGTTTACGCCCTTGTAGCGGCAGGGCTTTGCCTGATCTGGGGAGTGATGGATGTCATCAATTTCGCTCATGGCGAATACCTGATGGTTGCAATGTATGTAAGTTACTGGCTGGGATTTCTTGCGAACGTGGACCCACTTCTGTCAATAGTCGCTTCCGGAGCTTTCATCTTCATACTTGGCGCTCTCACCTACAAGCTGATCATTAGGTTTACTATCGGAAAACCTGGATTGGTAGCTTTGCTTGCGACATTTGGTCTTGCGGTTTTTCTGAAGAACCTGAGCATGAATCAGTTTACCCCCAATTTTCGAATTCTTTCTCATACATGGCTTAGCGGCAAGACTATCCATGTGGGCAATCTTATAATAGCCGTCCCGCAGTTGACTGCTGGAATTCTGGCCTTGGTAGTGGTTGCGCTTCTTTATTTAATGGTAAACAACACCAAGTTTGGATGGGCTGTTCAGGCCACAGCGATGGACCGGGACGCCGCCGAACTGGTTGGGATAGATACAGAGCGTATATATGTTCTGGTTTTCGGGATTGGAGGAGCGTGCGTCGGAATTGCCGGCGGTATCATGCCTGCTTATCTGGCTGTGCACCCCGAAGTCGGTTCCATGTTTGGGCTCATAGCCTTCATTTGTGTCGCCATGGGAGGATTCGGAAGCATTCCGGGCGCCTTTCTTTCAGGTATTCTGGTCGGTGTGGTCGAGGCGCTTGCCGGTTTCTACATTGCTCCCGTTTTCAAATATGTAGCTGTTTTTGGTCTCTACTTGTGCGTAATATTGTTTAGGCCCAGAGGCATTTTTGGCTGGTAACCACGTGCAGTTTAAAAACTTAAAAGCAAAAGATCTGTTGTGGCTTGGTCTGGTGACTGTTTTTGCTCTGCTGCCGTCGATTCCTGCAATAGCCGGTGACTCATTCAGACTTCACATAATCATTCTAATCCTTCTTTATGCTTCCATGTCTCAGGCGTGGAACATCATAGGGGGGTACTGCGGACAGGTTTCTTTTGGGCACTCCGTTTTTTTTGGAATTGGAGCCTATGGAGCGGGGATGGCGGTTGTAACCTATGGCATCACCCCGTGGCCCGGAATAATACTGGGGATGATCCTTGCAGCCGTTGTTGCGGTCATCATCAGCTACCCCTGTTTCAAACTTAGTGGCCACTATTTTGCCATTGCGACTTTTGCGATTGTGGAGATTTTCAACCGAGTCTTCCTGGTATGGGACTGGGTAGGTGGCGCTTTGGGCCTGGATTACCCGACTACCGGTCAAGGTTTTGTCAACCTCATGTGGTATCACTCCAAAATCGGATATTATTACGCCGCACTGTTTATTTTTGTGATTATTTTTGGTCTGGTCCGTTGGCTTGAAGGCCATCGCTTTGGATATTACATGAGGGCGGTTCGAGAGGGTCAAGAGACGGCTGAGTCTCTCGGGGTCAACAGCACGGCGGTAAAATTGACGGCGATGGCGCTGTCTGCGGCCATGGCTGCTCTATGTGGGGCTTTTTTCGCCCAGTATAATCTTCGGGTCGATCCACCAATGGTCATGTCTTTGGACATGTCCATGAAATTTGTATTGATTACAATTCTAGGCGGCGCCGGCACACTGGTTGGCCCGCTTCTCGGGGCGTCGGTCCTGATTCCCTTGCAAGAATACAGCCGTGCTTTTTGGGGAGGTCTAGGGGGCGGAATTGATCTGATAATTTTTGGCTTGCTCATTATACTGATGGTAGTGAAACAGCCCGATGGACTCATCGGACTCATGAGAGACATAAGAAGATTGGTCTCCGGAAAACG
>CAZGVM010000188.1:0-6379 GCA_964528855.1 uncultured Desulfomonile sp.
GCCCGGAACAGGTTACCATCATTAGAGTTTGAGCGCATGACGTCATGAAATTGCTGGTTATCAACTCCGGTAGCTCATCGCTGAAGTATACCCTCTTCGAGATGAATGGGGAACGTTCGCTGATGTCCGGAACGATCGATCGTATTGGTCTTGAAGGATCGTTTCATTCGTATGAACGGGATGACTCTACCTCCGCCAAGCGTGAGACACCCGTTCCTAATCACGGCGCCGCTCTGGATGAACTGTTTCGTTCCCTGGTGAATGACGGTCCGCTAACCAGCCTGGAAGAGCTGGAAATCATAGGTCATCGGATAGCTCATGGCGGAAAATTCAAAGACCCTGTGAGGATCAATTCCGAGGTCATCGCTGAAATCCGGCGGATGACACCATTTTTTCCATTGCATCACCCCGCCATGGCCCTGGAGATCGAGGAATGCGCCAAGCGTGTTCCCAAGGCTGTTCATATAGCCGTCTTTGACATGACATTCCACAAAACAATACCGGACGCTGTGTCAATATATGGCCTACCTTTTAAATATTTTTCAGAGAAGGGCTATAAGAAAACGGGCTATCACGGGCATTCCAATGAATATGTCGTAGGAGAGGCCGCCAGATTTATGGGCAAAAATCTGGCGGACACAAAGATAATTTCCTGTCACCTCGGAAACGGCTGTTCTGTGACCGCAGTTGACGGAGGGAAATCAATCGACACAACCATGGGGATGACATCAGTAGAGGGGCTCATTATGGGCACCAGATCAGGAGACGTCGATCCGGGACTGATACCGGTGATAATGAAAGAAGAGTCCCTCACACCGGATGATTTTATCAACCTGCTATACAGGGAATCCGGATTGCTAGGCATCAGCGGTTTGTCCAGAGACATGAGAGAAATAACCGTTGCGGCCGCAAATGGTGATGAGAGGGCCAAACTGGCCTTAGACGCATTTTGTTACAAGATCAAAAGAGCTATAGGATCCATGCTGATGGCGCTAGGCTCATGTGACGCCATCATTTTCACAGGTGGCATTGGTCTTCACAGTAATCTTGTCCGTGAAAAGACACTAAATGGGGCCCAAGATCTAGGTTTCATTCTGGACAAGGACCTGAACTCATTGTATTCCGGCCAGGAAATTGAGCATGTGGTGGATATTTCATCGAGCCGCTCGAAAGTCCGGATACTGGTCATAAAAACTTTCGAAGAGATAATGATGGCTCGCCAATGCCTGGCGGTGGCCAAGGAAGGAAGAGTCGGCCCTGAAATGAATTAGAAATACAATATAATTATAGGGCAGTTATAGAGATCAACTAAGGACTTTTTTGAATCTCAGTGGGGAATGCTAACTTATGGACGAACTAGGAGTAGTGCACGGACGTTTCCAGGTCCTGCATAATGACCACATTGAATACATTATCGCCGGGAAACGCAGATGCAGTAAGATGGTGGTTGGAATAACCAATCCGGACCCTACCCTGACGAGTGGGGATGAAGCCAATCCGTCCAGGAGTCTTGAGTCGTCAAACCCTTTGACTTATTTCGAGCGCTACATGATGATCAAGGCGGCTTTGGCCGAGAAGGGCCTGAGCTACTCGGAATTCAGCGTCACACCTTTTCCAATCAATTTCCCAGATCTTTACAAGCATTACGTTCCCACTAGCGCAGTTTATTACATCACGATTTACGATGACTGGGGCCGTCGCAAACACGAGCTACTGACTAAATCAGGCCTCAAAACGCAAGTGTTGTGGGACAGACCTTCTGAACAAAAAGGATTGACAGGCTCATTCATTCGTAGCCTGATGATGAAGGGGCTGCCTTGGGAACAGTTCGTGCCCAAGAGTGTAGCGGCCCTAATGACTCAATGGGATATTCCAGCCCGAATAAGGAATTTCCATCAACAATCCACAACTGTGTCATGTTAGCCTGGCGTATATGTCACCCTGCGCCGAGCTGGAGTTTGTAGACAAGATTGCAGAAGCCAAGGCTCCTGGCTTATGCCAGACGACTCCTGCAAAGTCAGGCTGTTCACCAATGGTGTAGTTGAATTTATAGTCGCCAAGACTGCTGATGCGCTCAACACACCTTATCGACAACTCTATGAGTTCCATGTGATATTCGAAAGATATTGCCCTGATCGGTTTAGTCAATCCCTTAATCACCTCAAGCTCATAACCTTCAGTGTCTATCTTGCAGAAAGACGGCAGACCATGCTTGTCTATAAGATTGTCTAAAGTCGTCACACTTACAGACTGACTTGAACTCCATTCAAAGTATTTGAAACGGCCGCTGCTCTTGACGGCTGAAATCCACTCCATGGACATTGACGATAGCTGATTCCTGACATCGCTTTTCCAGATGTGACTCGCTGATTCCTCTGAACCCACGGCAAAAGGCTCTATGCTGACAGAGCTGTTGGATTTGAATTTACGATTCAGCACACGCAGGCAATCATCTTGAGGCTCAACCGCTATGACACTTGCCCCGAGGAGAAGAAACAACTCTGTCTTCCAACCGTAATTTGCCCCGATATCGAAAACGACATCGCCCCTGTTGATGAAATCACCCATGAATCTTAAGGCTTTGGGCTGGTAGTATTTTCGTTTGGCCCATTTTACCGCAAGTCTTATTCTTGAATATGAGCGAAGAAATCTGTTCAGATAAACGTTTTCCATGATTACTTGCGTAACTCGAATCTGGAATGCGATTGACTCAAAGCTCGAGGCTACTCTCCGGCTATAAAAGCTTCTGTCATTTCATGGGCCTGCTCATCGGTGAACTGATTTGGTGGGCGTTTCATGAACAGGGCGGATGGGCCAATGAGAGGACCTGGAATATTTCTGTCCAGCGCCAGTTTCATGATTCTTATGGCGTCTATGACAACACCGGCGGAGTTGGGAGAATCCTCAACCGACAGTCGAAGTTCCAGATTCATCGGCACATTTCCAAACAAACGGCCTTCCATTCTTATGAAACACACCTTGTTGTCTTTTTGCCATCGCACATAATCGCTTGGCCCAATGTGGATGTTTTCATCGTCAATCGGCTCTGCAGCAACTGATTGAACCGCCTCAGTCTTTGATTTTTTCTTGGAGGATAACCTGGACCTGTTGAGCATGTTGAGAAAATCCGTGTTGCCTCCCGTGTTAAGCTGGTATGTCCGATCCAGTTTCACTCCTCTCTTCCTGAAAAGATCCACTAGCGTTCGGTGAACAATCGTAGCGCCCAGTTGCGATTTGATGTCATCTCCTATGATGGGCAAACCTTTTTCAAAAAATCTGCGAGCCCAACTGGAATCGGAGGCTATGAACACAGGTATGCAGTTTATGAAGCCGATGCCGGCCTGCAAGGCGCACTCTGCGTAAAATCGTGTCGCAGCCTCAGATCCGACTGGCAGGTAGTTTATGATTATCTCGGCGCCTGACTCCCTAAGTGAATCTACCACCGCTGCCTGTTCCGGCTCGGGCTCATCCGATGGGCAAAAGACAAGGCCCGGATCATAGTCCTTCAAATGATCTGAAACACCATCCAAAACACGCCCCATGGCAACCTTTACCGGCAGCGGAGGAACTTGCTCACAAAAAACTGATGTGCAGTTTGGCGCCTGAAATATGGCTTTATCAAGCGTCTTGCCTACCTTTCTACTGTCTATGTCAAAGGCGGCGACAACCTCGATGTCTGAAACCGAATAGTCCCCGATTACAGGTCTGTTGAGTCCGCATTTGTCAGGTAGACACGCCCCTGAATAATAGTGGATACCCTGAATCAAGGAACTGGCGCAATTTCCTACGCCAATCAGCGCTATTTTTATTCTCCCCATGTTTTTTGTGACCCACCAACGATATTATGTGTGACCGATCTTTTTGTTTGCCTGGCGATCTTGACTGTAATCCTGAACTGCTCCTGGACATCCAAACAGCCGGTGACAAACCGGTTTCACTGAACAGCGGCATTATTTGGCAACTTCAAAAACGCTTTCAATGGGGCGCATCCATTTACGCCCTTGCCAATTTGTCTACGGCAGAACAATCTGGGGAAGTTTAACACGGCTATTCTGGAAAAGGAAATATATGTGACCAACCATAAAGATTTGCTGGACTATCGACGGCCTGTGTAAGAATATTCCATGTCAGCGATTGCAACATGAGCATGGACTCATTGAACTGACGTCCGGACAGGGCGCATAACTACAATATCCGAACACATCTTTTCCCCAAGCTTTAGAGATGTTACGACTGAAAACAGGAGGTCTGGAATGAGGGCTGATGTTCAGGAAACCTGGAAAACAAAACCAACGGACAGGTTCATTCTGAAGTGGGTAAAACTGAATTTGTCCGCTCGAGTCACCCCCAGGGTTGCTAAGTTTGCGTTCTTGAAACCATGGATGATAACCATACTATCCCTCTTGCTGGGCGTTTACGCAGGCTATGTGTATGCGCTGGGCTGCGCATTCAGCGCCGGATTCATTGCTTTGGCATCCCAAACTCTTGATGGAGTAGATGGTCAACTTGCGCGGGTTAGAGGTCTCCAATCCCAGGGGGGAGCATTTCTGGACTCTGTTCTTGACAGATACACTGATGGCGCCTTGGTCATCGGTCTGATCGTTTACAACCTCAACATGAATCCCCAAATAGGCTTTGGCTTGCTTCTGCTGATTGGGGCGTTGGCAATTATCGGCAGCGGTCTGATCAGCTATACCAGTTCCAGGGCTGAAAACCTGAACCTGGAGATGGGAAGACCCACCTTGGCAAGCAAGGGAACCAGGACCATGATAACTATTGTTTGCGCCCTGTTAAGTCCCATATCAACCCTGATACCGTTTGCAGGATTACTTTATCTTGCCGTTCACACAAACGCCGTCGTCGTCTGGAGAATTGCAAAGGCCGTCAATTGAGAGGTCAGAGGCTCGACCTAATTCCAGGAAAAAGCCCATCCATGCAGTTCTGATCCATGAGAGCCGTCGCATTCGGCTCTGAGTCGTATTTGTGAGCTTTCATGGATCGGCAACGGCCCTGCCACATAAAAATCGATTCCGTTGTCCAGTGAAGTCCGCATGCTTGAATTGTCAAACTCAAACCAGTGTGGGGAATCATCCATTGAGGCGAAGATCCTGAAAGAATCCCTGTAATTTTTCACCAAAAACGACAGGTGGATATATTGAGCTGCAGGATTTATCTGTATGGGTAGAGTTATAAGTCTAAGATCGCCGGATTCCCTGGTATATGTGATTTGGATTCCCTCAAGAACCGGTGTTTCACAACCATCCACCCTGAGACCTGCCGCCAGTTGAACTGAATTCGCTGACCCATCCCAAGCCCCCTGTTTGGACCAGTCATAGGATGAAACTGCTGCCATTTCCTGTGCGGTCATTAGATTCAGTTCCTCACCGAAGGCTTTTTTCAACCCTGAAATCTGAATGTTTTCAGGAGGACTTTCCCACGTCTCCAGGTTGGTTCGGAACTTCCACAATCCTGATTCATATATTGCTATTTTTTTCCACTCCCCATTTTTGAAAACAACCCAACTTTGGCCTGAATCAAAAGAGAGCGCATAAAATATTGCAGAGGCAGCAGGTTTGGTTTCCATGACTTCCACCTGTTCTATGGCGCTCCATTGCCGGCTCCCCGAAACCAATTCCGGTTTCGTGCAGGCTACCATTAGGGACTGGGGAAAAACAGTTGTGGCTGACTCAATCATTTCTATTTCATCAACACAAAGGTATTCAGGATGTCCACAATTCGCCGTCACATGAAATCTGTAATATCGGTAAGACTGACCGTTATAAAAAGTAAAATATCCGGGAGGTTGAACGGGAATCCATGTGTTGGCGCCGATCTCGCTGTTTGATCCTTCATGCAATGATGTCCAGTCAATGTTGTCATGTGACCCTTCGAGTTTCCAGGTTCCCGGCACGGCGTCGGAATCATTCTCAAATGTCCGCCACCTATACTTATTTATTATTCTACCGCCTGATCCAAAATCGTAGCTTACCCAACCGGTGGTGTTATTTCGTGCGGTGAGCCATCTATTATTCATGCCATGCGCGTCATCAAATACCTTGTATGCCTCGTACGAGGCTGTTTGAGAACTGAATGCGATATTTTCCGAGTTCAGTGCAGTTGGCAGCGCATCGACAGTGGAGTTGTTTGCGGCGCCGTTATGATCTCTGGCTGAAGAGATGACAAGCCCGTCGGGGCCTGCCAGGACACCCCGTAGTCCAATTATTTCCTGTGACGGTATTTCCGAATCCATGGCAATTTGCCTCTCACCATTAGCTGAGTTACCTATCCGGACTACTCTATGTCTTGAATTTTGGAACTCAACCTCCATTCCAGGTTCGACGGAAACATTTCCCTGATCAACGTCGATGGAGATAATTTT
>CAZGVM010000189.1:0-6246 GCA_964528855.1 uncultured Desulfomonile sp.
AGTAATGGCATCAGGAAGAGCAGCACAATACTCATATTCTGGGTCAGCGGCTTAAGGACCACATCCGTCAGGTTAACTCGTTGCGACATCATGGGATCACTGGCGGCCTGAAGGGATATCAGGCTCATCAGCGAAAGATTGGCCCAGAAAAAGAAACCGGAAACAAGCAGAAAGATAGCCATTATACTGTATGCGATCGGCGACACAAAATAATTGGCCATCTCTTTCCTGAAGACTGCTGTGAATCCCTTCATTTATGCCACCTCCCGGGATTCATCGTTTTCATCTCCCGATGATGGCCCCGTTTCTTCCGTGATTAAGTCAATGAAGATGTCCTCCAGACTAAAATCCAGGGGTTTAAGTTCCAGAAGACCCCAGCCCCCGGATACAACGCTCTGGGCTATTTCCGGTCTGACTTCGGTTCCTGGCTGAGATTCCACCGTCAAGATACATGACCCTTCAGTAGTCGGGGAATGTTCTCTCACCGACAAAACTCCATTTATGGCGCCTAACGTTTTTATCAAGTCCTCTTCCGGCGCATTCGCCGTGACTCTGCATAGAACTGATTTACCTTTCGACGCAGTCAGGTTGGAGGGAGTATCCTCAACAACCAGCCTTCCCTTGTTAATTATGATCACTCTATCGCAAATCTGGCTGACTTCAGGAAGTATATGTGTCGAGAGAATGACTGTTTTGTGCCTGGAAAGACCTTTTATGAGGCTTCGAATCTCCCTGATCTGGCGCGGATCGAGCCCAATGGTGGGTTCATCCAGAATAATTACCGGTGGATCACCGATAAGGGCCTGAGCCAATCCCACACGCTGGCGAAAACCTTTGGAGAGCCATTTTATGATTTTTCCCATCACATCGGCCAGACCTACAGCGCTCGCTACTCTATCAACTTCCTTCCTTGCTACAACCGAAGGGATACCTTTTGCACGACAAACAAACTCCAGGTAACCCCGGACTCTCATCCAGTCATATAAGGGAACATTTTCCGGGAGATATCCAAGATTCTCACGAATCTTCATGGAATCATTCGATACATCCAACCCCAGAATCTTTACACTACCGGAACTCGGAGGTGAATAACATGTCAATATACGCATAGTGGTTGTCTTGCCGGCTCCATTAGGTCCCAGCAACCCAACAACCGAGCCTGTCTGGACCGTGAAGCTGACATCTTTGACGGCGGCCAGGCGACCGTAGTGCTTGGTCAATCCTTGGACCTCGATCATTTCGACCTCCATAGATTAAAGTTCCTGAAAAAGCCCTTTTACTTAACTCTGATTTTTTGTCAATATAAGTTAAATAATTCTTTTTTTAACAATACTATATAAGTAATATTTACATTTAAATTTACATATTATAATTAACTTTATAAAAAAATGTGATAAATGGCATGATGATATTGACGACATGTTATTAGAGTGTTATTAGCTTAATCAAGATTATCTATAGTATTCTTACTATAATTTTATATAAGGTGGCATTATTCATGAATCACTTATCAAGACTGCTGAAAGCTTTCGGACTCAATGCTGTGTTGGTAGGGGTGGGGCTATTGACCGTGCTTCTGATAGCCAGTGAAACGACGATGGCTGACCAATCTTCTGTTGTCAGGGCGGAGAACGCATTTTTTCGAGGGAGTCACCTGTTATCACGGGACAACATTTCTGAGGCTCTACCTGCGCTCGAAGAAGCCGTGAGGCTGGACCCGGGTGTTGACAAGTATCGTAGGGTTCTAGCCATTGCCTACAACAACCAGGGCATAAAGCTGGCAAAAGAGGGGAAGCTACAGGAAGGTTTACGATCGATGGAAAAGGCGATTTCCATCGAACCAAAGGACTCAGAGCTCAAGGGAAATTTTGTAAGCGCAGTGTTACAGGCTGTGGCTGGTCAGAGTGAAAAACTGAAAATTGAAGATCGAATCTATTTTGTTCAGAAAATAATGGAATTCGAACCAGAGAATGCTTCCGCCAAGAAAGCGATGGCAGCATTTCTTAATAACCAGGGCATCAATCAGACTCAGGGAGTAGTGAGCCCGGCAGAGATCGATTCGCTGAATGCTGCGTTGGAAATGGATCCTTCAAACCAGAAGATCAAGAAGAACCTTAGCATGGTTTATTATAACCTGGCGCTTCAGAAAGGGAAAGAAAACGCTTTTGAAGAGCAGATAGAATTGTTGAAAAAATCTGAAAGCTATTCATCCAAAGACCCTGTGATTAGGGACAGCCTTGCACGCGCCCTATCAAATCTTGCGGTATTGAAAGGGAAACAGGGAAAATTCGATGAGCAGATTGCATTAATTAAAGAGTCATCAGAACTGCTTCCCAATGACACATTGATAAAGAAAAACCTTGCGGCGGCTTATAACAACCAGGCGTTGAATGCCCAGGAACTGAAAACCCAGGACCGCATCTCCATTTTGGAGAATTCTCTGAAACTAGATCCAAAAAACCAGACAACTCTCAGTAACCTTGCAACACTGTTAACAAAACAGGCAGTAGAGGATTTCAGGGCCGGATCGTCAGCCAAGGCCATGAACCTGCTGGAAAAGGCAATAAAGACAGACCCTGCTAACAAGTCAGCACAATCCAACCTGGCTGTCGTTTACCATAACGAAGCTCTTAGGAGAGGCGAGGAAGGGAAACCGGATGAAGAGATTCAATTGCTTAACAAGGCTCTTAATCTGTCGGCAAATAATAAAACCATCAAGTTGGACCTTGCTTCTGCCTACAATGACCAAGCGGTGAACTACGGCAAAAAAGGGGACCACAAACAGGAGCTTCAGATATTGTTGAAAGCGTCAAAGCTGGATCCTGAGAACCAGGTAATCAGGGACAATCTAGCGAAAGCCAAACAGCGTGACGGTGGTAAAGAGAAGAAAACCGATACAGGTTCATCCGCCAAAAAGAAGCAGTAGAGCTAAGGAGGTTCTTCAACATTGGGAACTTCAATTGACAGATCAAATTCCATGTCACGAATGAAACACGACTCATGATTAATACAATCTGGTTGTTCCTCATAGTGGGTTCAGTTGTCGTCGCTCTGTTCTCAAACAATCTCAATGCTGTTGCAAATTCAGTGGCCACCGGGGCTTCCGATGCCTTCAAGATCTCTCTGGGTCTTACAGGAATAATGTGCCTGTGGCTTGGAATGATGAAGATCGCAGAAAAGAGCGGACTCGTAGAAAAATTCAGCTCATTCATTTCACCCCTGCTGCAATATGTATTCCCCCAGATTCCAAAGGGACATCCTGCTATAGGTAGCATTTCCATGAATTTTGTGGCCAATATGCTTGGTCTTAGCAATGCGGCGACACCTCTTGGCATCAAGGCGATGAAAGATCTCCAGTCATTGAACGATGGCAAAAATACAGCGTCAGACTCGATGTGCATGTTTTTGGCTCTAAACACATCCAGCCTTCAACTGATTCCTGCCGGGGCAATAGCTCTGCTGGCAGCGGGTGGGTCAAGCAATCCGACATCCGTAACCTTGCCAGCTCTTCTAGCCACTGCGGCCTCCACATTGGCAGGTTTTTTTGCAGCAAGAATATTATCCCGATTGACTCGCTTCAAACAGTAACAGTTCTGACCGAAGAGGAATTTTTTCTTGTCCGACCTGTCAGCGACAATTTCCAGCGCTTTGTTTCTTCTAATCATAGCCGGGATACCATTGTACGGTTATTTCAGGGGAGTAGCGATCTATGAAGCGTTTGTGGAAGGCGCCAGGGAAGGATTCGAGACGGCGGTCAGGATTATACCGTATTTGGTTGCTATTCTTGTGGCTGTGGGGATGTTCAGATCATCCGGTGCAATCAATTTTCTGGCCGGTCTTTTACCGGAATCATTAAAGGCGTACGGAATAACTCCCGAAATCATAACCATTGGGCTCGTCAGACCACTCTCGGGAAGCGCATCACTGGGGATTCTGGGAGAGACCATATCCGTCTATGGCGCAGATTCTTATCAAGCTCTATTGGGGGCAGTCATAATAGGGAGTTCCGAGACCACACTTTATGTCACTGCCGTCTACTTCGGGGCAGTGTCTATAACTAAAATGCGCTATGCGATACATGCGGGACTGATCGCCGACCTGATAGGATTTGTTGCATCTATTCTCGTATGTTCGGTGGTTTTTTCTTCCAGGATCAATTGAGCTTCTTGAATCTCATCAAACAATGTTTCAACCCAAGACCTGGTCTTGCTTGATACGGCTGCGGTCATTTATTGTCAGCTTGTATAAAACCAGTCCTATTAGAAAATCCGCCAATGCCATCATCACATTGGGAAACATCGACTCCATGAGCCACTGGAGAGGATTTTCCCAAAAGTCTGTCTTGATCCAGCCATTGATTGCGCCCACCACTATGAGGTCGGTCATCATTATGATTCCAAAGAACGCGAGAAAACTGTTTAACAGGAGCCCCCAAACGGCGGTTTTTTTCGAAAGGAAAAGCATGCTAACCAACACAAGGTCGATTGCAGGGAAAAACGTTCCCCAGAAATAAGTTATCCCGTGATGAGGAGGGTGCATTATGTAATGGGTCATGACCGCTCCAAGAGCCATGACAACCTGAGCCAGCCACAGTTGTGTGCGTTCGGGATTCATCATCAGCTATATCCAAATCTGACAGAGAAACCGATCAAAAAGACAATTATCAGCGCCAAAGCATGAAGAATGAACCACCAGGTTTTAGGAAACATGATATGTTTCATCATCTTAGTCACCCCACCAGAAAATGGCGACAGAGTCTGCCGGCGCTATAAACAATACTGAATCCCAGAAAATGGACGAGCCACCATCGAAAACCAACGAATCTCCATGCTGAGTTCATTACTTCGCTAGATTACCTCCCTCCATGCTATCAATCAAATATGTGGAGTCCACAAAAATCCAATGCCTGGCGCATCTGGCTAATATGCACATGGAAAATCAAAATCCCGTATCATTAGTCTAGCTTCAGGACAACATGATGTCAACAAAATGATCCAGCCTGGCAACCTTTAAATTGACAACTAAGATCAAGTTAAGTATTCTAGATGGTTCACAAGAGCCGGTGGATTTTCATAATGTCTCCCTGCTGTTGTGGTAACTTGAGAGCGCTGTAAAACACAGGGCCTTTTTATGGAAGGGGAGCCATGCGCCAGAATCAATTGTTAGAAAGCCTCGATAATTGCCAGAGCGCTTTAGAATCGGAAATGGAGGCTGCCAAGCCCCATGCCGGCAGAGTTCAGAAAATAAGTTATTCTAGTGGGACTAGCGAGCAACCACTGTTGGGTGTTACCATTGGTGACAAGTTCGACCAGACTGTTGAGCAATTTCCCGTCAACGATGCGCTGATAGTTCGTCATCAGAATATTCGACTCACCTACTCGGAACTGCAGTCACGCGTCAATCAGCTAGCCAAAGCTCTTCTGGCAACAGGATTGAAAAAGGGTGAGCGTATTGGTATCTGGTCTCCCAACAACTATGAATGGTGCGCTACCCAGTTTGCCACAAGCAAAATCGGCTTGATTCTTGTAAACATCAATCCTGCCTACCGGTTGCATGAACTCGCCTATGTGCTCCGTCAGGCTGGATGCGCAGCCATAGTGATCGCTCCTGAGTTCAAGTCATCAAACTACACTCAAATGATGTATGACCTTTGTCCAGAACTGCATGATTCCAACCCCGGCGAGCTCAGATCGGCAAAGGCTCCGGACCTGCGCTCCGTAATTCGGATGGGCGGCGAGCAAAAGCCGGGTATGTATTCCTGGGATGACATCATTAGTCTTGCAGATAAGGTCTCGGACGAGAAGCTGGCCGAGAAACAGCGTAACATTGAGTTTGATGAAGTGATTAACATCCAGTATACAAGTGGAACCACAGGGTTTCCCAAGGGCGCTGCGCTTACCCATCACAACATACTCAACAATGGCTTTTTTGTTGCGGAACGTCAGACAATTACCGAAAAAGACCGCATCTGTATTCCAGTGCCCCTTTACCACTGTTTCGGAATGGTGATGGGTAACCTTGGATGTATAACCCATGGGGCAACGATGATTTACCCTTCGGATGGGTTTGAGCCCCTGACTGTCCTGCAGACGGTGCAGGAGGAACGTTGCACATCGTTATACGGGGTGCCGACCATGTTCATAGCTGAATTGGACCATCCTGATTTTGAAAAATATGACCTCTCCTCTCTAAGGACAGGCATTATGGCCGGTTCACCCTGCCCGATAGAAATCATGAAAAAAGTGA
>CAZGVM010000190.1:0-6237 GCA_964528855.1 uncultured Desulfomonile sp.
CCAGGGATTTTGCGATTCCTTGCCTTTTTTTGTTCCGACATCCAGATTTGCCTGCACTGTAAGATCTGGAAATATCCGGCGATCCTCCGGAACAAACCCTAGTCCTTTTCTAGCGGTCTCAAATGGCGCCAGCCCCGTAATGTCTTCCCCATTGAAAACAACTTTTCCTGATTTAGGAGATGTCAGTCCCATTATGCTCCGCATGGTGGTGGTTTTACCAGCTCCGTTACGCCCCAGAAGAACGACCACCTCACCTTGATCCACTTCCAGTGAAACATCGAACAATATGTGGCTAAGTCCATAATAGGTGTTAATGTTTTCAACCACTAACTGCATCTTTCAAACCTCTTCTCCCAGATAGGCTTCTATGACCTGAGGGTTGGCGGATATCTCCTCCGGGGTTCCTTCAGCCAGTAAAGTCTTGTAGCATAGCACTCTAACCTTCTGGGATATTCCGAAAACAATGTCCATGTCATGTTCAATGAAAAGCATGGTCAGTTCCAGGCGCTCCCAGAGACTTTTCACCAGTTCGACAGTCTGTTTGCGCTCTTCGGGGCTCATCCCGGCAGTTGGCTCATCCAGCAGCAGCAGCTTTGGTTTCAAAGCAAGGGCTATTGCAATGTCCAGTCTTTTCTGATTCCCGTGAGCCAGCACCCCGCTCTGTCGTTCGGCCATTCCCTCCAGTTCAACGCTTTTGAGTATTTCATAGGCCTCTGAATAGACATAGTCCTTTCTGTTGAAAGGGGTGAACATATTCAGGTTGCCTTGTTCCCTGGTAATTATAGTAGTGACGACATTTTCCAGAACAGACATCTTGGGGAAAATACTGGTACGCTGAAAGGCACGGGCCATGCCGAGTTTCACAATCTCGAAAGGTTGCTTGCCCACTATATTCTGTCCGAGAAACATCACCTTACCTTTATCAGGGGCAAGATGACCCGTTATCAGGTTGAACATGGTAGTTTTGCCGGCCCCGTTTGGACCGATGATGGAACTAAGTTCACCTTCTTCTATCGTGTAGCTGATGTCGTTGAATACCTGAGCGCCATCAAATGACTTCGACAGGTTTAAGATCTCAAGAATAGGTTTTGCCATCGTTTCGTTCCATTGTCAGACTTACAAAATTATTCATTCCGCCTTGGAGAAAATGTTTTTGTATATGCCCACCAGGCCTGATGGGGCAAACAGCACGACCAGCAGAAGGATGCAGCCAAGCACTATGGCCCAGGTTTCGATCAAGGCCTTGTGAGCCTGCTGTAAAATGATTTTCAGGAACATAAGGGCAGCAGCGCCAATGGCCGGTCCCACAAGAGAATACATCCCGCCTACCAGGCTGGCCAGAATGGGTTCCGCCGACTTGCTCCAATGAAGGAATTCAGTTTGCGCAAAGCGGTTTAGTTCGGCGAACAGACCTCCTGCCAGACCTGCAAAAGCCCCGGCTATTACAAAGTTGAGCCACTGGTAACTTCGGACATTTATTCCAATGAATTTTGAACGGTCCATGTTTTCTCTGACAGTCCGGATGGTGAGCCCAAATGATGAATTCACGATCATCCTCATCAACATGAAGCAGATAACGAAAATCAGCAGACAAAGGAGATAGTAATTGACGGGGGTCAGAAATTCGGGTCGAGGCACACCGTGTATCCCGTCGTCACCCCCTGTAAATGTGTACCACTGGAATACGATCATGTACAATAACTGTCCAAACGCCAGAGTGAGGATTGAAAAGTACAGACCGATCAATCTGACGCAGAACCATCCGATTATGGCGGCCGTAAAAGCCGCCACTACGGGGGCGGCAATCAACGCGAGAAAGAAAGAAACTCCGGCCTTCTTCATCAGAAGAGCCACCGTGTAGGCGCCCATGCCAAAAAATGCGGCGTGACCGAAACTTACCATGCCTCCAAAACCCAGGATGAGATTCAGGCTCATGGCGAAAAGCCCCATGATGATCATTTCGGTAGACACCCAAACCCAATACTCTCCTATCTTGCCAAAGTTCTGGAGCACGAACGGTAATGAAAAAAGGCAGGCCAAAACAAAGGCGGCGGCTATCCAGTTGAACATGTTGGACGACGTTTTTTTGAAATTCTGATCAGTCATGTTTCTCCATTATCGCTCCGGTTTACCGAAAAGCCCCCACGGCCTTATTATAAGAACCGCCGCCATCACGACATAAGGGAACACAAGAGCCCACCTGCCGAATGGTAACTGGAAGAAAGTAATCCCAACGCCTATTATCAGCGATCCCAAAAGCGCCCCTCCGATGCTGCCAAGGCCTCCAATGACCACTACAGCGAAACTCTCTATAATCTTTTCCATGCCGATACCCAGATCGACACTCGCCAACGCAGCCACAAGAACCCCGCCCAAACCGGCCAGCCAGCAACCGAGCATGAATGTCGCCGTCATGACCCTCGAAACATTGACACCCAAGGCTCCCAGAGTGTCAGGATATGAAACCGTGGCTCTAATGATGTTGCCGGTACGGGTTTTATACAACAGTAACCACATTGCCAGAGCAATAACAGGCCCTATAAAAAGTATGAACACGTTGTAGGTGGGCAAGGCCAACCCCATGATGTCCACGGAGCCGGCCAGTATTTCTGGACGAGTCACATTTCTAGGGTCTCCGCCCCAAATTACTCTGACCAGATCGTCGAGTATAAGAACCAGAGAGTAAGTCAGAAGCAGTTGCAGGAGATGTTCTTCCCTATAAACTCGCCTGAAAAGGGTCACTTCTATGACAAAACCTAAAATGGCTACCGCTGGAGGGACGAAGACCAGCACGGCTAAAAAACTTAAAAGGGATCCACTATCAAGTATCAGGCTTAAAGAGTAAGCCAGGTAGGCTCCTATCATGTAGAGAGAGCCATGAGCGAAGTTGATAACACGCAGGACGCCAAAGACAAGGCTAAGGCCGGAGGCTATTATAAACAGCAACATTCCCTGGCTCAGTCCGTTTAGTAACATAAACACAAAGTATTCAAATGTCATGATTCTTCTCTAGGGCGTGGTCGGGAAATCAGAGGCGTTTCACAAATTTCATGAGCCGACGTCAAGAGAGCTTTATTTGGACTTCGAACGAAGCTTCTGAATTTCTTCGACTGACAGCCAAACCTTCTCAGCCGGGATTTCTTCAACCTGTCCCATGATAAGGAAATCTTTGTAATTCGGGTCTTTTGCCGTTGTTCCAACGTATAGGCCGACATTTGCCATGTGGTCTTCGGCCCGTATGTAACGATCACCCCTGAGTGATTGGAAATGCATGCCCTCAATTGTTTTGACCAGTTGATCGGAATCGATCGTGTTGGCTTTCTTAATGGCAGTAAGCAGGACCACCAGCCCGTCATAAGCCATACATGCCCAGTCAGACGGATATTCGTTGTACTTTGCGTAATACCTCTTTACGAATTCCTTCATGGCCGGGGTGTCAATTGCATAGAATGGACATCTCGTGTAGCCCAGCATCCCCTCCGGCATGTCGTTTCCCGTTGTTCTTAACAGATCCAGATCATACATGGAGGTCAAAGTGGCCTTTTTAAACAGTCCGTAGGGTTTGGCCTGTTTAATCAGACTGCTCAGTTGTCCACCCCAGAAATTGCTGTAGACGATTTCGGGATTCTTTGCCATCAGCGTAGGGATGTATGGCGAATAATTGGTTTCCCCAAGTTTAACCCAAACAGCCTCCAGCATCTGCACATCGGGTTTGAGCCTGGACAAATCGGCTTGAAAACTGTCAAACTGGGAATGTCCGTAGGCGTAATCCGGGCCAATAAATGCATATTTTGTGTAAGGTTTTTTGGATAAAGCCAGAGCTATACCGCGTCCTTCAATCCCGGTATTGGGAACAACCTGGAACATGTACGGCTGAAAGTCCGTGGTAGTAAGCGCCTCACCGTTAGATGTATGGAAATAGACGATTTTCTTGAATTCATGCGCAACCTTGGTTATCGCTAGAGCTACTGCGCTGCTTGTTCCGCCAACGAGGAAGTCACACTTTTCACTCAAAACCAGCTCCCGAGCCATGGTGGCCCCGATGTCAGGTTTTAACTGTGCGTCCCTAACAAACAGCTCCATCTTTCTGCCCAATAGCCCTCCTGATGCGTTCAGTTCCTCAATAAACAGGTCGATAGCCGCCTTCTGTCCCTTGTAGAAGGTGGCGCCGACACCCGAAATGTCAGCGACAAAACCAATTTTAATAGTCTCCTGAGCGACTGAGAAGGACGGCCCCGACATAATGCCCAGAGCCAGAGCGACTAGAAACAGACACAACAGCTTCTTTGGAAAACCGACTCTCATCTCTTCCTCCTGGTTTTTCTTTTCGATCAGAAAAAATCGAGCCTATCGTAGTAAACGACAAAAAACTATCGATTAACCTCGTTGGGAACTGGACTTCATATTGGGTAAATACAGGATTCGACACTATGTCGGTATTTTTTACCGTGTCTCATCCTGGTTTTGTCTATGAGTCTCACAGATCGCCGGTCTATATGAGAGATATCCCGAAGAGTTAAGATTACTTGAAAGAATATGCTGTCTTTTGTTTAGAAATTAGAAGCTTGTGATGCGGACACTCTTCCTGTGGAAGATGTTATTCATGACAGGATAAATCAACTCCAACGGTATTACAAGCTTAAAAAGCAGTAATGTAAGCAGCAAGAATACGGTTGGAAACAAACCCTGGCCCCAAAGACAATCCTTACTGGACGACCATATAGGTTAAAGGCGTCACATAAGCCCGCAGGAAGACGAGCACGCCGACCAGTGCGGCAAGCGGCCACGCTATGGGAAAAGACATACCTGATGGAGTGAATCAAGTCCCCTGGATCGGAAATAGTTAAAAAGATTGACGTATAAGCCCCTCAAATCAAAAACCTGATTCCGAATTCTTCACTCGACATGCTGTCGATATTCTGGATATGTCTCAGTGTATGAGACTAATATCAGGAAATGTATCAATAATTTTACGGACTCGGACTGGCGCACATTTAAATGAACTCCCCCCAAAAATCAGGGGCTCCGTCCATTTGGGCCTGTATTGCGGTGATGGCAATGGTGTTGACAATATCCGGAACCGTGCATCCTCTACTAAGGTCGTTCACTGGTTTGTTGAGGCCCTGCAACACCGGCCCTATGGCAATTGCATTTGCAGCCCGTTGAACGGCCTTGTAAGCATTGTTGCCGGCATTCAGGTCAGGGAAAATGAATACGGTGGCGCGCCCGGCGACCTCGCTGTCAGGCAGTTTTAACTTTGCCACGTCAGGGTCTATGGCGGCGTCATATTGTATGGGGCCTTCGAGTTTGAGATCCGGTCGTATCTCTTTGGCTATCATGGTGGCTTCTTTGACTTTATCCACATCAGCTCCTTTGCCTGATTCACCAGTGGAGTAGGACAACAATGCCACTCTGGGCTCTACCCCGAACATTTCAGCAGTTTCTGCAGAACTGATTGCGATGTTTGCAAGTTGCTCTGCATTCGGATCTGGATTGACGGCGCAATCACCGTACACCAGAACCCTGTCCGGTAAGCACATGAAAAATACACTGGATATGATGGGACAGCCAGGTTTGGTTTTGATGAACTCCAGAGCCGGGCGAATGGTGTGTTGTGTAGTGTGGACAGCTCCGGAAACCATGCCATCGGCAAGGCCTCGGTATACCATCATTGTCCCGAAAATGCTGACATCACCCACAGCGTCGAGAGCCAGTTGGGGCGTAATACCCCGATGTTTTCGAAGCTCAAAATATGTTTCGCCAAAATCCTCTCTGAGCTTGGAAGTGGTAGGATCGATAATGGGAACATCCCCAAGGGTCAAACCAAGAGCACGGATCTTCTCCCTGACCTCTGTTACATTTCCCAGCAAAGTGATGTCCACCACATCCCTGAGGCGCATAATTTCGGCAGCTCGTAGAATTCTCTCATCACCGCCCTCGGGCAAAACGATATGCCGGTGTCTGGAGCGGGCCCTGCTAAGCAGGTCATACTGAAACATGAGGGGAGTGACCCGGGAGGATTTCATGACCACTATGCGTTCACCAAGGCTTTTCACGTCCACATTGGCCTCAAACATTCCAAGCGCCCCGGCAATCTTTCTGTTATTTTCCGGCGCTATTACTGCGTGCAGAGAATTCACCCTGGTCGCCGTCGAAAATGTGTCGGTTTGAACCTGAAGTATGGGAAGTGAAGAACGTCTCAACCCTTCAAACAGTCTCATCACGGTTGGTTCTGGC
>CAZGVM010000191.1:0-6201 GCA_964528855.1 uncultured Desulfomonile sp.
AGGTTGCGAGCATAGAGGTCGCTCACAATAAGCCAACCCTGTGGAGACAGCACGCGCCCCATTTCTGCCAATGCCAGTGCAGGGTCAGTCATCAGCGAAAGTGTACATTCGGCGGTGACGGCATTCATCACGCCTGAAGCGATGGGCAACGATTCGCCCATGCCCTGGATGAGGGGAAAATCGGCCTTGTCACGACACGCTCTTAATAGTGATGGGGAAGCGTCTATTCCAAATGGACGGTAATCAGCCTGTTTAAGACACTGCAATGTCGTACCGCGTCCACTACCGACATCCAGGATTCTAGCTGTGACGGGTAATTTGCAAAATGCCAGAGCGCGTTGGGTCAATTCCAGTCCGCCAGGGCGTAATGTTTCACCAGTGATCTGGCGCAGGTCTTCTTTTTCGTAGAGGGTGCAGTATATTTTTTCTGGCATAATACCCAAATTATTTGTCTTCCAGCGACTTCTCTACCTCAAGCATTTTGCCAAGCGCCAGGCTTTCTGGGATGAATACCAGGCCGCATTGTTGGCAGGAGGGCAACTCTACCGGAAAGGCGCTTTCCAGGTAGGCGATCCGCACTGATGTGATGACCATGGGACGACCGCAACTGGCGCAGATCCATTGCTTTTGTTCTGCAGGCGAGACATACTCACTCATGTTTGCGCTCCTTTATCCTCTTCGATGACCATACGGTGGCTGTACGTGTTATGGATGGTATAAGCGCCCTCATCGATTGAATATTCGACCCAATAGGTGACTTTGGCTGGGGTATGATGAGCCAGGAAGCGCCCATTGGCCTTGTTGAGCAGTCTTCGACCGGTTCTTTGGGCGTGGTCTATGACAATTGTCAGGTCGTCGTCCAAGATCATGCGATCGGACATGAGGTCCCTGATTTCATGCGGTATGTAGAGCTTGATCATTTCGCAATCCGATGAGGCCGGTATTTTTTCATTCCAGAAATTTAGCAGCATGCTGGATTTCAGGAAGCGGCGCCTTTCCCTGATAAGCGAGAAATTAACAGGCCTTTTAAATGTCTTCTCGTCCTCATGCCCTCCAAATATAACATCGAGCAGGTGAAAAGTCTTCTTGCCCTGGGACAGGAAATGATCCTTGCACACGGCGCAGTAGGCAAGGTAATCATGATCCAACAATTCGATGCGTTTTCTGACCACTCTTGTGGAAAGATCCCTGTTTGCGAAACACATCAAGCCACCGTAACCGCAACATTCGGTGAATCGCCCATGCAAAGGCAATTCCTCGACAGTGACGCCGATTTTTCGCAGAATGTTTCTTACTGACGCCTGGATGTCAGGTTCATTGCGTGATGTGCATGGGTCGTGAACGCATAGCGTTAGACCGGATACTCTGTCCGCAACAGGAGGAAGCGCCCTATTGTCCATGACTTCCCATAATGACTGCAGGTCCATTTCCGACAGAGCTTCTCTAAACAGCGCATGACAGGAACTGCATGCCGTGATCAATGTCGGTCGCCCCATTTCAACCCATTGTGAACGTATGGTTTCGATGTTTCGGGACAAGTGATCTTTCTTGCCGGCCCAGTCGGCAGGTGCTCCACAACAGTTCAGCATGAATCCAACGCCACCATCAAGATTTTCCGTGAGGTACCTGTAAGTCAGTTCCACGTTTTTTGAAGAGGCCCCAGCAAGCCGGCATCCCGGGAAAAACAGATATGCGCTGGAACTCATCGACGGCTGATGCCTTGCGAAAGAGCATTCTTCGCTCGAGACGAAATCCATGTCCCTGATGGCGAATTCATGAGCTGAAGGCGGCATCTTTCCATGCTGGTTCATGAGTTGTCTGGCGTTCTTGCATACGTGTCCCATGTTCAGGTCTTCGGGGCATACCTCCTCACAAAGGCCGCACAGACTGCATGAGTTCGTCAGCTTGTTGCCATGTCGCTGTCCCATTACTATAGACAGGTTGTTATATATCTGTCTCACATACTTTCTGGGATATGCCCCGAAAGTGGAGAGGAATTCGCAAACCTTTACGCATTCAAGGCATTCACATTTCAGGCAGCGTGAGGCCTCCGAAACAGCTTCTGTCTCTGAATATCCTTCACGCTGTTCTTTCAACGGAACTCTCAAGGAAGGCTCAATCCCGTCTATGTTTGTAAAAAGTCTCGTCTGGTAAGGGCCTTCGTTAATTCTGGAAGCAGTGAGCGAGGCTCCTTCTAGGAAGCGGTCAATGGATATCGCCGCCCTCCTGCCATCTGATATAGAGGTTATCGGGGAATAGGCCTGGTCCGGTCTGAGCAAACTTCCGCCTGCAAACAAACCTTCGATTTGTGTGGAAAAAGTAAGCGGATCGATTTTGAGTTCCGTCAGAAAATCTTTCAAAGTTGAGTCTTTAGCTGCTTTATCTCCTATCCCAAGATAGATTGCTTTAAACTCATCTTTAAGATTTGTTACTGAAAAACTGGACTCAAGTCTCTGGTTAAAGCGAATGCCAAGTTTTGGATCACTCAGCGCTCCAAGATCGGTGTTCAAATCCTGTTCAAGAAGTTCCCGGCCAAGGGACTCCCGAACTTTGCCCCCGAGTTGGCTGCCAGCCTCCAAAATGACAACTTCATACCCTTTTCTCATGAGATCAAAAGCGGCGGTGAGGCTGCTGAGACCTGCGCCAACAACGGCAACTCTCAGGCTTTTGGCGATGGGTGGCATCATCTTCGTTTTTTTTAGCGAACCGAATGCGATCGCCGCTTTCTCGAGCGCTTTTATTTCAATCGCTTCTCCAAGCTGGGCTCTCTTGCAGTGTGATTCGCAGGGATGGTCACAAATGCTGCCGACGATGCGGGGGAAGGGGATAGTTTTTGTTAAGACCATGAGGGCGGTGTCAAAATCGCCCTTTGATATAGCGGAGCACATTGATCTGACATCGACATGTATGGGACATGAAGAGACGCACCAGGGTGAACACTCCTGAATACATTTGTCCTCTAAATCCCTGAGTTCTGTCTGATTCATGGGGTGGCACCATTTAATCGCTGTTGAAAAAACATATGGCCCGGGCGGTAATCCTACCTCATACCCGGGCCATTGTTGATAAATTGTTAGCCTAGTGCTTTCAGGCCGGCGAGCACTTTTTCCGGCAGCGCAGGCGTTTGTCTGATCCTGACACCAGTGGCGTTATAGATAGCGTTCACGATGGCGGCGTGGGGAGAAGTCAAAGGCAGTTCTCCGACTCCTGCGGCTCCGAAAGGACCGTGTTCTCTCGAATTCTCAAAATAGTGTAGCTCTATTTCATCCGGAACGTCCTTCGTGTATGGCAGGCCGCAATCAACAAGGCTGGTGTGCTTCTTGAGATCTTCAAAATCCTAGGAAAGCGCCAGACCTATGCCCTGGGCAAGGCCACCATACATCTGTCAGTCTACAGCCAGTCGGTTATTTATCTTGCCAATGTCCGTCATGACCGTCAATTTTTCGACCTGTGTTTTGCCGGTCATGGTGTCAACAGCCACTTCAGCCATGAACACGCCGTACATGTAGACGGGGAATGGACTGCCCTGGCCGTTCTCATCACATGGAGTACACATCGAGGCCGTCCACTTGCCGGAGTATTTCAGCGGAATGTTTTCAGCCTTCATTTCGTCGTAAGTTCGGAAGGATCCATCGGGCTTTCGCATGGCCTTCAGAAGCATTTCGCAACCATTCTTGATGGCGTTACCCGTCATGACCTGCTGTCGGCTGCCACCTGAAGGACCACTGTTGGGAACGGTAGCGGTGTCGTTCATTACCAGGCTGATCTTGTCCGGGCTTATGCCCAGCGGCCGTAGCCCTTCGTGGCAGGTTCCGAGCGCTCCGATGTCAGCGCCTTGACCGTGGTCCTCCCATGAGGAGGAAAGCGTTACTCCGTCAGGGGTCATCTCCACCCAGACTTCGGATGAATCGGGTCCGTCAAGGCCGCAGCCGTAAATGCCTACCGAAAGGCCCACACCTTTCTTGATTTCGGGAGTGGATTCTTTCTTTGTCCTTTCCATTGCCGCCTCGTAAAGCGGTCGCAGTTTGTCGATCATTTCTGGCAAGGAGTAAACTTCCGGGGCCTGCCCTGTAGGGGTTGTGTCCCCAGGACGGTATACGTTTTTGTATCTCAGTTCCAGCGGATCCATCCCCATCTTTGCTGCCAATTCGTCCATAAGGCATTCGGATGCCAGAAAACTCTGAGGTGAACCGTAGGCCCTGAACGCTGAACCCCATGCGTGATTGGTGCAGATTGTCTGGCCAAGCCCACGTATATTCGGGATGCCGTAGCCCGCTCCGATGAACTGGGCTCCACGTACCGTCAACAGGTCTCCAAACTCGGAATACGGTCCGTGATCAACTATCCAGTCACTTTCCATGGCGATGATCTTGCCATCCTTGTCAGCGCCGTATTTCAGGTTGATGAAGAATGGCGAGCGTTTGCCTGTATACGTTATATGCTAGTAGTAATCGTACGCCAAAGCAACAGGTTTGTTTGTGGCCATAGCCGCTACTCCGACCAGCGCTTCCATGGTGGGGCTGAACTTGTATCCGAATGTCCCGCCAGCCGGGTTCTGGATCAGCCGTAGTTTTTCAGGGTCTATCCCAAGGCCAGGGCAAATCATGGCGTGATGCAGGTGGATTCCTATACTCTTGGAATGGATGGTCAACCTGCCTTCTTCATCAAAGTAGGCGAATCCCACATCCGGTTCCATCGTCAGGTGCGGCTGTCTCTGAAGGTAATAATCGCCTTCGACGACATATGCCGCTGATTCCATCAACGAGGCGGTGTCGGCCCCCTTGGCCCTTTTTTGCTCATAGTAAACGTTGGGGGTTCCTGGATGTATCTCAATGGCGTCCTCGGCCATAGCGGCAGGAGCGCTCATGTATGCCGGCAGTTGCTCGAGATTGACCACCACTTTTTCATCCGCCGCTCTGGCGTTGGCGACAGTATCAGCCGCGACAATGGCTAATGCGTCACCGAACTGGAAAACCTTTTCATCGCACAGAATGGGACGATCCCATCCGTCACCCTTATTCGTCGGGAATGTGATCAAACCGGTTATACGGTTCTTTCCCTTAACATCCTTGTGAGTGATAACCTTTTCAACGCCTGGCATCTTTTCGGCCGCTGACGTGTCAATTGAAAGGATTTTGGCGTGAGACACCTTGGCCTGAACGAGCGCAAGGTGTAAGGTCCCAACAGGCATCTTCGCGATCAGGTCCGCCCCGTAGTCGGTCATGCCTGTTACTTTGGCTACAGCCGTGGGCCTTGGATAGTTGGTCCCCCAGATCTTTCCGTCCGCAGGAAGCTTGAAGGCCAGTTCGGTTTTGGTCATCTCGCCGCGAAGAACCCTGGCTGCATCCATTACAGCGTCAACAAGCGGTTTGTATCCCGTGCAGCGGCAGGCGTTTCGGTTCTTGTGGAACCAGTCCCTGACATCCTCCCTGGTCGGATTAATGTTGGCATCCAGAAGAGCCTTGGCGGAGACAATGAAACCCGGTGAGCAGAATCCGCACTGGGCCCCGCCGTGAACAACCCATGCAAGCTGTAGGGCGTGGAGGTTGTCCGGACTTCCCAAACCCTCGATGGTTGTGACGCTGGAACCTTCCTTGAGCCTCTTGATCTTGGTCATGCATGATTTGACGAGTTTGCCGTCCAGGATTACCGAACAGGCTCCGCACTGACCTTTACCGCATCCTACTTTTGTGCCGGTCAATCCGAGCTGCTCCCGTATAACTTCAGCCAGGGAAGTCTCGGGGTCCGCAAGTATCACCCTGCTGACACCATTAAGGTTAATGAGTCTTTTAATCATCTCGCAGAATCCTTTCTATGCATGAATGTGATCAAGAAAAAGCTACATGAACGAATACACAAGGAAACTATCGGCCAGGAATCACCACTGGCAAACTACTCCCAATGAAGCGCATATTCTGCCTCAATATGCCATGTTAATTGTCCTATTTTCTGGTGTCAAGGAATTTATGTCAGGTCCGACATATATGCTTGAGGGGACATATGCCGCAAACTATGCCTGTCAGCTTTGCCATGAAGAGAATTTAGATCACGAAGCGTTCTGGAGTGTCTAGTTCATGATAGTCCTGCAACTATACAACAGCGTCTGTTCCCTTGTTATGGAGTTTAAAGGGCCACTTTTATCCCATGAACAAAATCCGAAATTCTGAAGGGTTTATGGATGAAAGCCTTAATAAAAGGCCT
>CAZGVM010000192.1:0-6099 GCA_964528855.1 uncultured Desulfomonile sp.
CACTGGATTCTGAATTGGGTTCGGGGATTCTGGTAGAGAAAATAATTGAATTCCTGGGCAAGCCCGAAACACTGGACACCATGTCCAAAAATGCCCGCAAACTTGGACGTCCACAGGCGGCTCGGGCAATCGCAAGAGAAATACTCAAAATGAAAAGGAAATAAAATTGATCGGCGCTCTATTCGAACGTGTAAAAGATGTTCACTTCGTTGGAATCGGTGGAGTGGGCATGAGTGGCATAGCCGAAATACTGCTGGCTCTGGGCTTTAGAGTCAGTGGATCTGATCTTCAGGAATCCGGTGGGGTCAAGAGACTCAGGGAGATGGGCGCCAGGGTTTGGATAGGGCACGACGCCTCACATCTCGAGAAAGCCGATGTCGTCGTATTTTCATCTGCCGTTAAAAGCGATAATCCGGAAATTGTAGCGGCTCACGAAAGAAGAATACCCGTCATCCCAAGGGCGGAAATGCTGGCCGAACTAATGCGCATGCAAACCTCCATCGCAGTGGCGGGAATGCACGGCAAGACGACAACCACCTCCATGATAGCCTCCGTGTTGACCCAAAGCGGCCTGGACCCCACGGTGGTCATCGGCGGCAAGCTCGATTACCTCGGGGGCGGCGCCAAGTTGGGACACGGGAAATTGCTCGTGGCCGAGGCCGATGAATCCGATAAATCATTCCTCAAACTTCACCCGACCGTCGGAATTGTCACCAACCTCGATCTCGAACACATGGACTGTTATGCAAATATGGAAGAGATCCGCTCAGCCTTCCTGGAATTCATAGACCGTATTCCCTTCTATGGCTACGCGATTGTTTGCCTCGACGACCCAGAGGTCCAGAATATAATTCCTTCAATTTCAAAGAGAATCATCACCTATGGACTTAGTTCACAAGCGGCGGTCAGGGCTGTAAAACCCAGGTTCGAAGGAGGATTCTCAATATTCAGTGTCTTCAAGGAAGACCAGAACCTCGGTGAAATCAAACTCCCCATACCCGGAGCGCATAACATCGTTAATTCTCTGGCCGCCATCACGGTCGCCGATATTTTTGACGTCCCGTTTGAAACTACCAAAAAAGCTCTCGAGTCTTTTCCGGGAGTCCAGCGCAGATTTACACTTAGAGGACGTGAGGCCGGAGTTACTGTAATTGACGATTATGGACACCATCCCAATGAGATCAAAGCGGTCCTGAAAGCCGCAAGGCAAATTGCAGAAAAACGGATAGCCGTCCTTTTCCAACCACACCGATATTCCAGGACCAAAGCTCTTTTTGATCAGTTTCTGACCGCTTTTCACGACACAGACCTGCTTTTTATCATGGACATATACGCCGCAAGCGAAAAACCAATTGAGGGAGTCTCCGCAGAATCACTCTGCGATGGCATAAGACTCAGGGGACATAAAAAGGCGCTTTACACTCCCGATAGACAAAAAATCCCCCAATTGATCGCTGAATCCCTGCAATCGGGCGATATGCTCCTTACACTCGGAGCAGGGGACGTCACCAAAATGGGGCCTCTGATTCTTGAACACCTAAAGGTTAACAAAATTTAGAGTGTTCGGTGTTGCCGGATATCCGGACTCCGGAATGGCCGTTTAAGTTCAAGACTCGGCGCGAATGACATTCCGGATGTTCACCGCCTGTAACCAAAAAATTCTCCGCTAAAAAATTGCCTCCGGGTTACCTGTTTTGGGAACGCACGAAAAGAATAAAGCCTACCGACTCATCGAGAATACTCTAAAGGGGAAAATCCTCCGGGATTATCCCCTGAGCCGCATGACCACATTCAGAATCGGCGGACCGGCCGACCTGGTGGTTATGCCCACCGATGAGTCTGAAATATGCGCGGTCATCAACATCCTGGTAGAGCATGGCGTACAATTCATGCCGTTAGGCGCGGGCTCTAATCTCCTGTTTTCAGATGATGGCTTCAGAGGCGCAATCCTCTCTCTAAGCCAGATGAAACATACTGAAATTATTGAGAATACCAAATCAGAGATTAAAATGAGAGCGTCAGCCGGGACGCCTCTCCCTGCAATTATACGAAAATTCGCCAAATTTTCAGCGCTCGGAGTGTCCCGATTATGGGGAATTCCAGGCCAGATCGGCGGCTCCATCGCGTGCAATGCAGGGGCTATGGGAATTAATTTATCTGAATTAATATGTGAAATTGAACTTTTAGATGAAAAATGTAAGAAAATAGTTTCAAAAAATCGCGATTTGGACTATGCATATCGTACGATGAGGTTGCCGCCCGGAGCAATAGTGACATCGGCGACATTGAGAGCATCAAAAGGAGATCCGGGGGAGATTGAAGGTGAGTTGGAATTAGCCAGGCGCAAGCGCAATGCGAGTCAACCGCGTGGAAGTTCCAGCGCCGGCTGCGTTTTCAGGAATCCGACCTCTTCAGATCCTGCGGGAGCCATAATAGACAGGTTGGGATTCAAGGGAAAGCGAATCGGGGCTGCCGAGGTTTCCTGCAAACACGCAAATTTCATTGTGAATCTTGGCAAGGCAAAAGCCAGGGACGTCATCAGGCTCATCAATATGATCAGGCGAAGGGTCCTCGAAGAGGAAGGTATAGACCTGGAGCTTGAGATAAAAATAGTAGAAAGTGGAGAACAGACTTGAAAGCGTTCGCAGACCTGTATCAGGCGAAAGTCGCCATTACCGGACCCACCGATCAGATGGTGGTTAAGGAAAGAAACAGGTCCATTCTGAAAGCCCTGATAGCCGCAGGCATCACCATAAACTTTTTTCTGGCCTGTGCGCTCGTCTATCTTTTCTCTCGAGGCGCTCCATACTTCAATCTCAGAAATGTCGAGGTTGTAGGGAATCACAAACTCTCGGCGACTGAGGTAGTTGAAGTGGCCGAGGTTGAAAGCGGCGTCAATCTGCTCACGGTTGAACTTGATTCGATAGTTCAGAGACTAAAGCGTCATCCGTGGCTTCGGTCCGCCGCAGTTTACAGACGTTTTCCGGATCAGTTGATAGTGGAAGTTGAAGAGAGAACCCCCAGAGGGGTCCTGGCGGCCGATAAACTATATTACATAGATGAAAATGCGGAAATTTTCACTCGTTTGTTTCCGGGAGATTCAGTCGATTATCCGTTGTTCACGGGTTTGAAGCCGAATGAAATAATAAATAATGGGCTTGCGGTTCAGGACACCCTTCGCACCGCCTTGGGACTGCTGGACAATCTGGAGAAATTCAGTTCCGAATTATCCTTGCAGGAATTGTCGGAAATAAGGCTGGGTCTTGACGAAGGTGTTTCTTTCTTGACACGCTCCGGTCAACTTGTTGTCTTGGGCAAGGGGAATTTCGAGTCAAAGCTCGGTAGATATGGTCAGTTGAAAAGACTTCTTACCGACAAGGGAGAATGGCGTAACGCCCGTATCATAAACCTTGACTTCGATGACCGAGCAATCGTCCGTTCTTCGGAGGAACCGCTCCATCAGGGGTAGAATATGGCACGTAGCGAGAACATAATATGTGGTCTTGATGTTGGAACTACCAAAATATGCGCCATCATTGGTGAAATTAACGCGGACGGCGTTATAGACATCATTGGGGTCGGGACGGCGCCTTCGCGTGGCCTACGCAGGGGTGTGGTAGTCAACATAGATCACACCGTGTCGAGCATAAAAAAAGCTGTCAATGACGCCGAACTGATGGCCGGCGTTCATGCCGAAAGCGCTTATGCAGGCATATCCGGCGGTCATATCAAAGGCATCAACTCTCATGGCGTCATAGCGATAAAGAACCGTGAAATCACCACCCAGGAAGTAGCGCGTGTAATAGACGCAGCCCGAGCCGTGGCCATTCCGCTGGACCGGGAGGTCATTCACATTTTGCCCCAGGAATTCATGGTCGATGACCAGGAGGGTATAAAGGAACCTATAGGAATGGCCGGAGTGCGACTTGAGGCCAAGGTTCACATAGTGACTGGAGCTGTCTCTGCCGCCCAGAACATAATCCGTTGCGCCCATAGAAGCGGACTGACCGTAAACGATCTGATCCTACAGCAGATGGCGTCTTCCGAGGCCGTCCTTTCATCCGACGAGAAGGAACTTGGCGTGGCCCTGGTTGATGTCGGCGGTGGAACAACAGACATAGCGGTGTTTTTTGAGGGCTCCATCCAGCATACCGCCGTAATCCCCGTCGGTGGGGACCAATTGACAAATGACATAGCGGTCGGACTGCGGACCCCGACAGCGGAAGCTGAAAAAATCAAAAAAAGATACGGATGCGCATTGTCATCAATGGTGAACAAGGATGAGACCATCACGGTCCCCGGAGTGGGCGGACGACAACCGAGGGTATTGGCCCGGTCGGTATTAGCGGATATAACAGAGCCCCGTCTGGAGGAAATCATGGCCATCGTGAGAAGGGAACTCGACAAATATGGCCTCATGAACACCATAGCATCCGGAATGGTCCTTACCGGAGGGGCAGTCGCAATCGAGGGTATGGTGGAATTGTCCGAGCAGATATTCGATATGCCTGTGAGACTCGGATATCCGTCCGGCGTTAGCGGACTCGTCGATGTGGTCAACTCACCCGTTTATGCCACAGGTGTGGGTCTGGTCCTCTGGGGAGCCCGAAACAAAGGACTCGACGTGACAATGTCCTATGAATCCAATCACATGTTCACCAAAGTCTTCGGACGTATGAAACAATGGTTTGCTGAGGCCTTTTAAGGTTTGATCTCAGTTGTGGAAGGGCTGGTATTGATTTTTATTATAGGAGGCGCCGGCAAATGCTGGATTTTGAATTAGAATCAAATCGTAGTGCTGTCATAAAGGTTATAGGGGTCGGTGGTGGCGGCGGAAACGCCGTGAACAATATGATCAGGGCAGGTCTGGGCGGGGTGGAATTCGTGTCCGCAAACACCGACTCACAAGCGCTTGAGAATAACCTCGCCACCGTAAAGCTACAGATAGGCAGTCAGCAGACGAGAGGACTAGGGGCTGGCGCAGACCCGGAAATGGGAAAGATTGCCGCCAACGAGGATTATGAGGTCATCCGGGATTCCCTGGAAGGCGCCGACATGGTCTTCATAACTACCGGCCTTGGCGGTGGAACCGGCACCGGAGCCGCTCCGATCATAGCAAGAATTGCAAGACAGGAAATCGGAGCCTTGACTGTCGCAGTAGTTACCAAACCCTTCCTCTTCGAAGGAAAAAGAAGACTCCGTCAGGCAGAGGAAGGAATCGAAGAACTCAGACGTGAAGTCGATACCCTTATCATCATTCCTAACCAGAAGCTGCTTTCACTCAAAAAAGACATTTCTTTCGTCGATGCCTTCAGAAAAGCGGACGATGTCCTCCTTCAGGGTGTCAGGGGCATTTCCGACCTGGTCACAGTGAACGGCCTCATCAACCTTGATTTTGCAGATGTGAAAACGATCATGTCCGAAAAGGGCGTGGCCTTGATGGGAACAGGCTCAGCAATCGGAGACGGGCGTATCGAAGAGGCCACCAGAATTGCCATCAACAGCCCGCTGCTGGAAGACATGTCAATGTCGGGCGCACGTGGAGTCCTGATAAATATTACCGGCTCCTCAAACATGTCGCTCACTGAAATTAACGACGCAGTGTCAATTATTCAGAACGAAGCTCATGAGGACGCAAACATCATTTTTGGAGCCGTGATCGATGAAGAAATGGGAGACTCGGTCAGCGTGACCGTAATCGCCACGGGATTCGGCCGGGCCGAAAGCGCAAGTATCGACACTTCCGAACTCAACCAGGTAAAAAGAACGCACGCGCCTGCACTGGATGTTAATTATCCCGAAAAACCGACATCAAGGACCGTTGTGCCCAACAAGACCAGGGAGAGCAACTTCCCGGCCTTCATCAGAAAAAGTCAAAGGGAAAAAAACAGCAGACACCTCAGCCTCGTTGACGAGTACAATGTGGAAACTGAAGAAGATCTGGATATCCCGACCTTCTTGAGGAAACACGCCGAATAAATTTGACTTTTGTATCAATTCTGTCTTATTTTGATCGGATATACTTGAGTATCCACTCAGACAATGCCCCCGTAGCTCAGGGGATAGAGCGACGGATTCCTAATCCGCAGGTCGCAGGTT
>CAZGVM010000193.1:0-5981 GCA_964528855.1 uncultured Desulfomonile sp.
CGACGGAAGCAAAAATCAAGCCAAAAATCAATCTCTGTCATAATTAGAATTGCTGTGGTGGTACGGCGCCGCTTGTGGCCACCTGGCTCGTCAAACACTATCACACCGTTTCCGCGCCAGCCTTCTACCTCGTTTTTCTTTCCGCCATCAACTTCGCAGCAGCCCTGAGTCTGCCGGAAAATTCGGGGACAGGCGTCATTTCCAACAAACCATCCAAAACCAACTGGCTTGTGATGAAACTGATGTTTAGGGATTGCACAGGATTGGGAAGCGGTCTACCAGCCGGGGATCCAGCATAAGTGAAATTGCCCCACAACGGAATACTATCATCGGTTTTCCCGACTGACTGCCTCCCGAGAAGATATTCGACCCTGAAGGATGCGTCGGTGATCATGTTTTCGGGCAGAAATTGGGCTTTGGCCGGCAGTGTATTGAATATAGAAAGTAATATAAGGGCCACCAGAATCTTATGTAATTTCATTAGTGTCTTACTCTCTGATTGTCTGAAAGAGACTTATGCAAATTTATTATCGCACAACAGATCGTGAAATGGGAACTAAAAACTGATAAGTGGTTTGGAAAACGGGTTTGATGTGACATCGGAACTTTTGTAGAACAACTATCTCTTTGTCGGAAAAGCTTGTAAACTAAGCAATAGGATAAGTATATTTGCCGTGAGCGCCGTTCATCCGTGCGTCTTTCACCGGATCGACATGCGCATCATTATCCATGATCATGATGACGTTCCGGATGTAACGGTGGGTTGCGGCATTATTGACGGTTGGGGGTGTTTTTTTCTGTGAAGAGGAGCCGGCGATGTTTCTGAACCCTAATGGTGGTCCGCCAGAGCGATGGAAGAGCGAGCGTGTAGGTTTTTCATGGGTCGTTGCGTTCATCAGTGCGGTGGTCGTCATATTTGGGGGAGCATACCTTTACAATTCCTACGAATCTAAACGGATAACCGATCGCCAGAGCGCCATCCTGGAGTCAATGGGGAAACTCACGGCCGCCCAGATATTCAACTGGAGAAAAGAGCGCATCCAGGACGTTAACCGGTATGTGAACAATCAAGACCTCATCAGCGTACTGATGAAATGGATGCAAGACCCTGATAATGCGGTTCTCACAGACCATCTGCTGAAAATGAACATTGTCGAACGTGATTCAGAGGGATTCACGAACGTTGTGATAACCGGCCTTGACGGCAGCGTGCTTTTGAGCACGGCGGATGATCGTTCCGATACGACACCGGAACAGAAAAAAGTCATACAGGAATCATTGTCGATCGGCAGGGCGATAATGTCTGATCCTTACATGGATCGATCCAGTGGCATTTCAATAGATGTTGTGGCTCCGATTAAAAATCACGATGGTAAACCTTTTGCGGTTGCTTTGATGAGTTTGGACGCCAGTTCTTCTTTGTTTCAGATTCTGAACTTCTGGCCCACTCACAGCGCATCGGCAGAAGCCCTTCTGATAAAGCGGGACGGCTCTGAAGTGGTGGCCTTGACGGAACTCCGGCACCGCGCGGGATCGGCGACAAAATTGAGGCTTCCACTTGATTTGCCTGATTTGCCGTCGGCTCATGCGATTCGTGGGCTGTCAGGTATATTCGAAGGCCGGGACTATCGTGGAACAGATGTCGTTTCTTACCTCAGCCGCATTCCTGATTCGTCATGGTTCATGGTGGCCAAAATAGACAAGAGTGAAATATACTCGGAAGCGATTTACCGGACATACGTGCAGATGGTGTTCACTGTATTCCTCATTCTTTTTGCGGTCATGGGAATAACGCTTTTTTTTAAAAGCCGCCGGGCGGTTCTTTACCAGCGGCTCTACCAGGCGGAGCAGGACAGGCGCAGCGCCGATGAAGAGCGCAAGGATGCTCTCCAGAGACTGGCGCTTGCTCTGAAAGGAGCTGACCTCGGGGTGTGGGACTGGCATGTCCAGTCCGGGGAGTTATACCAGGACGAGGTTTGGCTCGCCCAACTTGGATACGCAACTGAAGATCTTGCCACTGACATAGTTTCATGGGAGAGCCGTATTCATCCGGAAGATAAACCTGAGGTAATGAAAGCCCTCGAAGAATGTCTGAGCGGGAATTCCCCATCCTATTCGGTGGAGCACAGGCTGCGCGCCAAGGGGGGTGACTGGAAATGGATTCTCACACAAGGACGGGTCCTTGAGAGGGATGCGCAAGGTCAACCTCTGAGAATGCTCGGCACGCACCTTGACATAAACAAATCCAAGATGGCAGAGGAAGCGCTAAGAAACAGCGAAAACATGTTCAGGGCGCTTGCAGGGGCTATTGATGATATTTTCTGGATAAGCGATCCTCACATTGCCGCTATAAATTATGTCAGTCCGGCCTATGAAAAGGTCTGGGGTCAAAAGACCGAGGACTTGCTAAAAAATCCTCAGTCTTTCATGAAATTTATATGCCCGGATGATCTGGAGAGAGTCTGGTCTCTCCTGATGTCGGCGCACGAGGAAGGCAGGGAATACTCGGTCGAGTACCGTATTCTCAGACCGGACGGGACCATGCGGTGGATTCTGGACCGTGGCTATCCGATACGGGATGAGTCAGGCAAGCTGGAGAATATGTGCGGCACATGCACGGATATAACCGAAATCAGAAAAGCGGAACAGGCGCTTCGTGACAGGGAGGAGCTTTTCAGGACCGTGTTCTACACCAGTCCTGACGCCATGGCCATCAGTCGTCTGAATGACGGTGTTTACATAGACATAAACGACAGTTTCACAGAATTGTCGGGCTTCACCAGAGAAGACATCATCGGAAAGAATTCACAGGAATTTGATCTGTGGGTCAACGAAAACGAACGTGATCATTACTGGCTCAAGCTGCTCGAGGTCGGCAGGATCAACAACCATGAGGCACGATATCGGTTAAAAGACGGACAGAGCAGGACAGGTCTTATCTCCGCCACCGTGCTGGAACTCAACAATGTCCCTCATGTGCTGAGCGTCGTCAGAGACATAGAGGAAATGAAGAAGGCCCAGACTGCTCGGGTAATATTGGCCACAGCAGTTGATCAGGCAGCCGAGAGAGTCCTGATTACAGACCCGGATGGCAGAATTGTGTATGTAAATCCTGCCTTTGAACTCATTACCGGCTTTTCCAGGGCAGAGGCCGTAGGACAGGCCCCTTCAATAATAGAAAGCGGTCTGCATGATAACGTCTTTTATGAAAAGATATGGCAGACAATATCTGCTGGAGAGGTCTGGAGAGGACAAATGATCAACCGTGCGAAGGACGGCGCCCTGATCCACGAACACTCCACAATATCACCTGTTCTGGATGATTCGGGAGCGATCATTAATTATGTGCAGATAGCCACGGACATTACTGCCGAAGAAAGCCTGAGGCATCAACTGGCGCAATCGCAAAAAATGGAGGCCATAGGAACTCTGGCAGGTGGCATAGCGCACGACTTCAACAACGTTATCCAGGCTATCACCGGATACACCGAATTGGCCATGGATCAAATATCGCCTGAAAGCACACCTTACAGGAACCTTCAGAAGGTAATGAGCGCCGCCCGGCGATCCAGAGACATGGTCAGGCAGATTCTCGCGTTTAGCCGGAGATCACAGCCCGAGCAAAAAGTCTTCGACATCTGCCCTCTACTCAAAGAGGGCCTCAAGTTTCTAAGGGCCGCGATTCCATCAACAATAAACATCGAAAGCAAAGTTTCACCCAAGCCGTGCCGCGTGTTTGCCGATCCGACCCAGATTCACCAGGTTCTCATGAATCTGTGTGTGAATGCTTCTCAGGCAATTACAGGAGCAAAAGGCACAATAACGGTAGAAGTGAACCATGCAAATCTGAATGAAGCGTTCACCTCTCTACATCCACCGTTACAACCGGGGAATCATGTGAGACTGGAGATTTCCGATGATGGCTCCGGAATTCCGCCCGAAATTCTGGGAAAGATTTTCGACCCCTATTTTACTACCAAGGAAGCAGGGCAGGGAACGGGCCTGGGATTGTCCGTGGTCCACGGAATAGTGTCGGGTTGTAACGGAGCAATCACAGTTGCCGGCAGACCTGATGGAGGGGCGGAGTTCACCGTATATTTTCCTGAGATCAACAACAATGGCCAAGCCTCTGAAGTTGAGGATGAGCCCCGTCCCGTTCCTCGTGGCAGTGAGCGTATTCTCGTGGTAGATGATGAAAGCGTTCTCCTGGAAATGTATGAAAGGCAACTGAACAGGCTGGGCTATCAGGTCACCGTTTCACAATCCGCCCAAGAAGCGTTGGGATTGTTGTCAGCGAAAGACGCCTTCGATCTGGTTGTCACCGATTTGATGATGCCCGGAATCTCCGGACTCGATCTGGCTCGGGAAATCTCAAGGAAATGGCCGGTAATCCCCGTCATAATCTGCACAGGGTGGAGTGAAAGAATATCAGAGGAAGAAAAAGTTCAGGCAAACATCAGGGCAATTGTCGTCAAACCTGCTTTGAGCGATGAAATAGCTTTTCAAATACGAAAAATCATCGATGAACAGTAGGACATCCAACAGCCTGACTGACCGGCTCAGATCTCGAATATCTCACCGGAGAAAAGCAAAAAATCACCATGTGATGTCCACGCAATGGGCCGGTCGGTTTCTGTAGAAGGTTTGACAGGGCTGATTTTGCGCTTGCCTCGCGTCTTACGCAATGGTAATCTGATCCTAGGGAACATATCCGATACCTGTTCAAAATAAAAGCCTGCTGGATATGGCAAGTAAGCGGAAGGAAGATGCTTCTTGGTTCAGCAGGCTTTTGTTTGTTTGTAACTTGGCGACATGATAAACTATCAGTAATTCTGTAGTCAATAAAAACCTTCGCTAACACTGATTAAGTCGTGAAAAACATTCTCCATGAAATCATAATGTTACCATTTGAAATGGATCGCGACGTAACGAGACATCTTGTATCAATGTATGCTGAATCAGTTCGCCATTATTTTTGGAGCGACGTAGATTGCAATGACTGCGAAGTGGAAAGCGCATCCCAGGATGACGAAAATATGCCAGATTTCATGAAAGCCAAAGAAGCCGGGATAAAAATCGGGTTTTTTGGTGACATATACGACGGCGCCCAATGTGAATGAAATGCCTCCGGCCAGTAGGCCGTAGAGAGCGTTCATGGGCATGGACGCGACCATTTAAGGTATGGCTATGGCAGCCAGCCATCCCATGACGAGATACAAGCCTGCCGAGACCCATCTGGGCGCATTCATTATAAAAAGTTTTGTGACTATGCCTGCCACAGCCATGCTCCAGACGATCGCCATCAGCCCCCATTTCCAGAAGCCGTTGAAATAATTGAGGCAAAGAGGAGTGTAAGAGCCGGCGATCAGCAGGAATATGGCGGAGTGATCTATCTTGCGAAGAATTCCCAACACCTTTGGGGATGCCGGTACGAGATGATAGGCGGAGCTGGCGGAAAACATCATTATAAGGCTGACGCCATAGATTATCAGGGATATGGCCTTGATCAAACTGTCATGACCAAGAACCAGAAGCGCTACCAAGCCAAAAACAGCTCCGACTGCCCCGCAAAAATGTGTTAGCCCACTTATGGGCTCACGCAGTCTGCATAACATTATGTGTCTCCATAGATTGGCGGATTCCGCCCGGATGAAGAAGTCCGGGAAGTAATAAAAGACGCTCGATCAGGTTCCTGAACTTGCAAAAACGTTCAACGAGCAGCGAGGATAACATCAAATATGTCAAATCAAAAGCGCATATCCCCGGCTCAACGTAACAAAAACGCCCCCGATATATTCAGGGGCGTCATTTAGTCGTTCTGTTATTGCAATATCCAATTGTATTTTATTCATTTTTTGTGATTAAATTTATGTAGTGTCTGTCATCGCTCCAGTTCACTGGACCTCGGTGGTGATTCTGAGGACCTGCTTGAACTCTGACTGCAATTTCTGACTAATTGCCCTCCGCGCTCATAACATTCG
>CAZGVM010000194.1:0-2402 GCA_964528855.1 uncultured Desulfomonile sp.
AAGCCTTCCTTATTGATCCAAATTTTGCCTTAACCCTCCATCACCAACTGAACCACATCAACTAACTGGTTCATTTTACATGGCTTCGGCAAGAAGCTTATCACATAGGGTTTGATATCCAGGCTTAGTTCACTTTTCGGGTTATAACCGGTCAACACAATAACCTTTACCAGTGGATCGATCTTCAACAGTTCCATCAGGCAGTCTCGCCCGTTCATTCCTGGCATGATGATGTCCAGAATGACCACGCCTATTTCATCATGTCTCTCCTCAAAAATATTCACTGCATCTTTCCCGGTTGAAGCCACGATGGTCTTGTATCCGGCGGCATTGAAAGCGGCTTCCTCCAACCCACTAATGAGGGCATTATCTTCGACAAGCAAGACAGTCTTTGCGGACATCGAGGGTCCAGTTTCGTTGCCTATCATTGTAGACGCCGCAGGAGCTTCGACCTCCGGAAAATAAACCCTGAATATGGTCCCTTTCCCCAACTCACTTTCGACGCTAATAAAACCACCTCGCTGCTGGACTATGCCTCTTACCACCGATAACCCCAACCCTGTCCCTCTGATGTTCCCCCGTTCTTTTGTGCTAAAAAATGGGTCGAATACCCTTGAGAGGATTACTTCGTCCATCCCACGACCAGTATCTCTTACAGTAAGCAATACATAGGGTCCAGGCTTTGCATCAACATGGCCCTTGCAGAAATCTTTGCCGAGCACAATCTTAGTGGTTGAAAGACTAAGTTGACCTCCGTTTGGCATAGCCTCCGAAGCATTTATGGCCAGATTCATTATCACCTGTCCAAGTTGGTCTGAGTCCGCCTTGATGGTTGTGGGTTGTCTTACCAAATCCATTTCGAGGTGGTCAATATTTGGTAATTGTAAAATCAGGGATTCCATTTCCCTGATTTTTCCGTTGATATCTATAGGCTTTGGAATAACCTGAGACTGTTGACCTAGGGCCAGAAACTTTCTTACCAGGTCGGCTGCTTCCTTCGAGGTTTCCAGAATGGTCGTAAGGCGCTTAGGATCGGGACTTCCCTTATTGATTTCATCCATCAATATCTCGCCGTACCCGGTAACAATCTGCAGCATGTTGTTGAAATCATGAGCTATGCCACCTACCAGTGTTCCAATCGAAGCCAGTCTTTGAGCTTGGGACAATTGTATTCTGAGTTTTTCCCTCTCTTCTTCCGCTTGCTTCAATAGGCTTGTGTCGATTACCACTCCTCTAAGACCGGCAATTTTCCCGTCATGGAGCGCTGGTGAAACATAAATTAACACGGGAACTTTTCGCTTATCCTTTGTTACTATGGTATAATTGGAAACCGTTAATTCTTTTCCTTCAAGAACCCTTTCCATTTCTATGCCTGCTCTCTCTCGATCCTCTGGAACAGGCAACTGAAGAATACTTATCTTGGTGAATAGTTCTTCCTCGGCATATCCAGTAAGCTTTGACGCAGCAGGATTAACAAACAAAAACCGTCCACTGGTATCGGTTTCAAACACTGGTGACGGGAGAAGTTCTGTGAGTTCCCTAAATTTCTTTTCACTTTCCGTCAAAGCCTGTTCAGCTTTCTTGCGTTCTGTAACGTCTCTAAAACTCCACACCCTGCCGACAATTTTGTTGTCAAGTCTCCGAGGCTGTGAATAACGCTCGAATACCCTGCCATCCAGTAATTCAAACATGTCAAGGGAAATAACTTCCGGCTGTGAGTACAGTTCGTTAACCTTCTGAATGAATTCATCCGGGTTCTTGACCTGATTCGAGGCAAAATCCAGGGACGGGTTTTCATTTCGTAATGCCGCTATGTGTTGGGGAATATCCAATAACTCTATAAATTTCTGATTATAAAGGATCTGGTTTCCCAGTGTATCAACCACGAGAATTCCATCCGCAGTAGATTGGAGTGTCGAATCCAAAAGAGAAAGGGATTCTAGCAGTTTCTTCTCTGCCAACTTCCGGCCGGTCACATCACGATTGGTTACTCTACGCCCTAAGCATTGTCCCTCATCGTCAAAGACTGGCTGACATCGGTGCGCAATCCAACGATCCTCACCAGACCGTTTAACAATGCGAAATTCAAGTGAGTCAGGGCCGTGGTCGTCTATCAGTTCAAAGTGTTTCCGAACAATTGAGCGGTCTTCCGGATGTATGATCTCAATAATCTGTTTAGGGTCATTGACAAACTCTGATGAACGGAAATAAAACATCGGGTTATTGTGGACATAATCATAAAGTTTCTGGGAACCCATGCAAAGAGATGCCACCACTCTACCCGGCAGATAGGACTTGTGCCTGTTGTTAATAACTTTTTTTTCAAACAAGGGGAGCAGTCCGTCAGTGATCACATGGGTATGAAGTCCTAAATCCTTTTTGTTGTCAAGATAGCCTACCAC
>CAZGVM010000194.1:2412-5547 GCA_964528855.1 uncultured Desulfomonile sp.
TTACCATCAGGAGCAATCCAATAGTCCCAGTCATTCGTAAAGTCGGCAATAGTGCGAAACTTTAGTTCACTTTCCTTTAATCTGTCTTCAATCCACCTGCGTTCAGTGATGTCAAAAATCACCCCATCGATGTGAGAATCCAAGCCTGTGGAATCCCTGACAGGCCGACCGTATTCGAGAAGATGTCGTATTTCTCCATTCTTATGCCTGATCCGGTACTCTGCTTCAAATGGTTTGTTATCAGCTACAGCCTGTTTGACTAATTCAACCACCCTTTTTTTGTCTTCCGGCAAAATGAGTGGATCGATACTGCAAACCTCCCCCACAGTCAGTTCGGCCTGGTTAAAACCTGTAATAGGTCCGATCATTGAATTAAAAAATTCCATCCCTGATGTCTTATCAAGATGGACTCTGTAGACAATACCGGGGATATTCTCTGACAAGGTCTTGTAGGCTTTGTCTTTTTCACGTAACTCATTCTCAAGGAACCTGTAATCGGTGATATCAGAGAAAGCTATCCTTACCCGTCCGGCATTCTCATCCTGATCTCCCAAAACCGAGGCTTCCAATAATGCATAGAATTGCAAGCCATCCGACTTGACCAGCCGGACATCCCATGTATGATCTTTCCCTTTATCAAAGACTTGCATCAGGTTAAGAAAAAATTTGTCAGAGTCATCTATGGAAACAAACCTGGACAGTGGCCTGCCTAAGAGGCCAGACCTATCTAGACCTAATAAATTTACTGCGGTAAGATTCGCCTGTAGAACGGTCCCTCTTTGATCAACTGTAAGGTAACCCATCGGCGCAAAGTCATAGAGATCAATAAAAGCGTCTTTGGATTTACGCAATTGCTGTTGTGTTTCACGCAACTCATGATTCTGCATTTCCAGTTCCACCTGGTGGACCTGAAGTTCGTGGACCAGATTCCTGAGTTCCTCAGGAGATAGCTTCGAGGGGTCACGAGACAAGAACGGTTTTCCCAGAATTATGGATTCTGCCCGCGATCTCAAATCGTCCGACGTATCGACCGAACGGGTCTCGTTCTTGGTATTGTCTGTCATTTGGAACTGGCTCCCTAAAATTGAATCGACCCACAGGGGCTAGAGCGGAATCACTTCGTAAAATAGTCCAGATAAAATGTTATAGACAACAGTAACTTGATGCCGAAGCCTGACAGATGCTCCATGCATCATCTCGAGTCTTCTTGCAAGAAGCGCAAATGGGAAGAAACCCACTGAGCTTTTTCACATGAGCCTAGCGTTCTGAAGTTCCATGATCAGGCATCCGAGCCATGTCATTCGCTTCGGTCTTTGCGGACAACCTCAAACGAGAGGAGGATCATCTCCTTTTCATTAGAGGCATCCGGGATTTGTCGGGCATTTATTACAAATTTGCGTTTGCCAGTTTTTCCGAACTCACGTTCAACAACGAAATCATCAACAGATTTTTTCTCAGGTAGAATTTTCTCGAACAGTATCTTGAGTTTAGAGATGTCCCAAACCTTATCACCTAAATCAAACACCGACTTGCCGACAGTGGCCTCCTTTTTAGTCACGAATTCCCGGAAATAAGAGAGATTGGCAGATATCACCTTCAAGTTGTCATCCAGAACCATTAGGGGAGAACGGACGGTGTCCACAACGCTTTCAGCAAAGGTCTGAGCCGCCTGAGCCCGTTGTTCCGCAATCTTTAGTCTAGTCACATCATTGAACGTCACCACTACGCCGTCAATTAAATTATCAGAGGTTCTGTACGGCCCTATTCGAACTGTGTACCATTTTGAGTCTTTTGTCTCGATTTCAATCTGCTTGGGAACAAGGGTTCGTAGAACTTCTGTGGCGTCCTCGAATAATCCCTCATAATGGGTCTTTGAAACGAGATGACTGACTGGACGCCCCACGTCTGTCTTTATAAAACTCATGAATTCAACCATGGCGGGCGTAAAACGGCGAATATTCAGATTGATGTCTAAATACAGCGTTCCGATCCCCGTGGAGGCCAACAGGTTCTGCATGTCATTGACCTGTTGGGTAGACTCTTCCATCTTTTGCTCAAGTTCCGAATTGACAGTGATCAACTCCTCGTTTAGGGATTGAAGCTCTTCCTTGGAGGTCAACAACTCCTCGTTGGTGGATTGCAACTCCTCATTGGATGACTGGAACTCTTCAGTAAGAGACCTAAGTTCCTCGCTGTAGCCGTCCTTTTCTGTTAGGACGCTTTCCAGGTATTCCTTCGCGGACCTCAGACCCTGCTCCAACTCCCGGATACGGGCGGACTCATCAGCCTGAATCGGGGCTAATTTCCGTTTCCCTTTTCTCGCGATTTCGTCAATTGGAACGTCTTCAAGAATCACCATGAGCAACCCTTTCATGGCGGCGTCCTTTGACAGGGGCCTCACTATCAAATTAACTATTTGTTCGTCTCCGTTTGTCTTTACACGCACTCTTTCCTGGCGCACTTCCGTGTTTTCGGCGCGCGCCTTTCTTATTGCAGTCGCAAGCTCGAACCGCAACCCCTCTCTTGCCATCGAAAGAAGGTTAACGCTCACCTCACCTGATCCGATCTCCAGGTACTTGCCGGATCGACCATGGACGTAAAGGATTTCGCCCTCTTCACTGATTATGACGGCGCATGGACAGAATCTCTCCAGCAGGGTCTTTTCAGTCAGTTCCCGGAAACTGGGCTTATTGATCATCTTCATAGGTTCCTGCCTGTCTGAGTTTATAATATAGTCGTCCGCTCGCAGGCCTGAATCTGACAATTTCCTGTCTTGGCGACCAGACTCTAGGCGTCTGTAAATTTTCCACTTTCTGTCCACAACAGAGAACTCCGTTGACTCTTCACCAACTGATTCCGCAGTGCCAAAGAAGATGACGCCTCCTGGAGCCAGAGCGTAATGAAACAGAGCGATGAGTTTTTTCTGGGTAACAGAGTTCATGTATATGAGGAGATTCCGGCAACTGATAATATCAATCTTGGAAAACGGTGGATCACTCACCACATCTTGAACAGCAAACACAATGAGGTCTCTTGTGTCTTGTCTGACCCTGTATGATCCGTCCTCATGTTTAAAATAACGATTGAGTATTTCCTGCGGCATTTCCGCCGCTATGGTTTTAGGATACAAACCGA
>CAZGVM010000194.1:5557-5943 GCA_964528855.1 uncultured Desulfomonile sp.
GCTAGGCCGATGGCCGACTCATCCACATCCGTGCCAAATATCTGGACCTGGAGGTTGATATTGAGTTTGGCCATACATTCCTGGCATAAAATCGCAAAGGAAAAAGCCTCTTCGCCTGTGGAGCAACCAGGGACCCAAATTCTCAGAGGACTGTCCTTATCCTTTGTTTTGCATAATTCCACGATAGCCTTATCTCTCAAAGTTTCGAAGGCTTCTGGGTCGCGGAAGAAGCTTGTGACTCCTATCAATAAGTCTTTTACAAGGTTTTTCACCTCAGTCGGACACTGTTGCATGTAGCGGACATAGTCCGAAATATCGACTATTTTATTTATCGCCATGCGTCTCTCAACGCGGCGCATTACCATGCCGTGCTTGTACACGTAAAA
>CAZGVM010000195.1:0-5869 GCA_964528855.1 uncultured Desulfomonile sp.
ATTCAAGCGCATTTGCTGAGGAATCCACAGCTGTCACATTGCACAAGCCCCTGGCTGCCGCATTAATTCCCCATGCTCCTGTATAGCAAAATAAATCCAACACGGTGGCCTGAGGGGAAAGATACTTGATCAACGCGGATCTATTAAACTCCTGGTCCAGGAATAGCCCAGTTTTCTGACCATTCTCAATATCCACCATAAATTTAAGGCCGTTCAATTCCACTTCTATTCTGTCCGGAAGGGAGCCATAGCCCAATTTCTTTACTCTGGATACTCCTTCGAGATCCCTGATGGGTAGATCATTACGAATGTAAACGCAAGATGGCGAGAAAAGTTCAACCACAGCCCCGACCACCAGTTCCATCAGGGCGTCCACTCCCGCCGTGGAACTTTGAATCACATAGGCGTCCCCATACTTGTCTATGATGAGGCCGGGTATGAGATCAGACTCACCGTAAAAAAGTCTGTATGCAGTGCTGTTTCGGCAGATGGCTGAGCGCCTTTCATCGGCCTCCCTGATTCTCTGTTTCACAAAAAGACCATCGATGTCTGTCCTTTTGTGGGATATTATCCTGGAAGTGATGAGGCTTCGAGGATTGGAATATACCATTCCGAGAAATTTCCCGGAATGATCAAACAACTCATCCACTTCTCCCTGAATTATCTCGGACACATTGGGTGAATCTATCTCATTTGAGAAGACCCACAAATGTCCCTTGCGAATTCTCTTGTCAGCGTTCTTTTTAAGTCTTATCACTATCTAAACCATACACCTGTTTTTCTAACGTTTCTTGGGCTCAATCTTTTCCAGACCGTTCATGAACGGTCGCAACACCTCTGGTATTGTAACACTACCGTCTGAGTTCTGGTAGTTCTCCAGGATAGGGATCAGGATCCTGGGAGAAGCGACCGCAGTATTGTTGAGAGTGTGACAATAGGAGGTTTTGTTGTCGGATCCACGCCATCTGATCTTTAGACGTCTAGACTGGAACTCGTGTAGAGTGGAGCATGAATGTGTCTCGGAATATTTTCCGCGACTGGGCATCCATGTTTCAATCTCATGTTTTAACACCTGCCCCTGCCCTATTTCTGCCCCGCAAGCCAGAGCCACCCTGTATGGAAGTCCCAGACCCTGCATTATCGCCTCGGCGTTACCTAAAAGGCGCTGATGCTCTTCCCTGGATACATCGGGATCGTTCACGCAGATAGTGACCTGTTCGACCTTGTTAAACTGATGCAGCCTGTAAAAGCCTCGCGTATCACGACCATAAGACCCGGCCTCTCGTCTAAAACAGGTCGAATACCCGCAATAGCGTTTGGGCAGTTCCTTCTCATTAATAATCTCATCCATGTGGAACGAAACGAGAGAAACCTCTGCGGTGCCTATGAGATAGAGGTCGTCTTTTTCTACGAAGAAAGTGTCCTCCTCACCCAAGGGAAAGAAACCGGTTCCAACCATAGCCTCTCTCCTCACCAGTTGAGGCACGATCATCGGCTGAAAACCTCTTGAAAAAAGTGTGTCCAGAGCATACTTGAATAACGCAAATTCCAGCATTGCGCCTTCATTCTTGAGCACATACATTCTGGCGCCTGCAAACTTCACGGCGCGCGGCATGTCCAGAATGTCCAGAGATTCCGCCAGTTCCAAGTGGTCTTTGGGAGTGAAATCGAATTCTTTGGGCTCTTTATACTTCCTGACCAGAATGTTGTCGTCGTCTGAATCACCTTCAGGGACCTCATCAAGAGGAGGATTTGGCACCAGGAGCATCAACTGTTCGAAACGGTCTTCAAGAATGCGAAGTTCCGGTTCCTTGTCAGCCAATTGATCTTTTATGGACTTGACAGACGCCACCGCCTGGTCTTTCTCGTCACCCTTGAGCTTGGGGATGTCTTTGGATATCCTGTTTCTGTCTGCTCTGAGGTTTTCAACATTTGTTCTGAGTTGCCGGGTCCTGTCATCCACTGCCAGCAATTCATCCAGGTCCATTTTCATACGTTTTTTGAGTATACCCTCTTTAACTTTTTCCGGGTTATTTCTAATGAAGGCGATATCAAGCATTCAATTCTCCTGAGACACAATAATTGGCTGATTAGTCCGGCTCCACTTTGAGCCATCTCGGTTTCTGGGTTTCTGAAAGTGTCTTCTTCAAAGCGTCTGATGGATCAGACCACTCAATCTGTTCCATAACTTGACTGGGTTCCTGTGTCGTCTCGCCCGTTTCAGACTTTTCCGAAAAATTCTTTTCGATATAACTCTTCAGTTCCATTTGCTCGGCAGGAAGCATGTCGGCATAGAGATTCTCCAGAGTCTGACGTTCAGACTTCGTCATGGCCATGCGACCTATTTTTCTGGACGCTTCCAGCCATTTCTTTTGCTTTGGTGTCAATTGGGTTTCACTCAAATCTTGATCTCCTGATTATAGTTAAGCTTTTTCTCGCAATTTCAATGTTTAAATATGAAAATGTTTTCGAGTGATTTTGACATTCGATATGATGAAAATATCAACTAATATTTATAACTGCAATACGTTTAATTCCTGGCTTCGGAGAAACATTTTTCAAAACCTGTTGATTTTAGCGCCAAAAGCTTGTAGCAATGCCGGTGCGGCAATTGAATGTTGAATTAAGGACAAATCTGTGAAACTATTCGGACTCTAAGCTTTCCTAAGGATATGGATATTTTGAAGTTATCAAGAGCATTTTTGATTTTATTTGCGGCATTGACGATTTCGGGGTGTGGCGGCGGTGACAAAACCGAAACTGGGACATCTGACAAAACTCCTTCCACACCGGCAGAATCCAAAATAGACCTCACTCCGGTCTATGGTGATATGATAATTCGCGGCAGCATCGGAGACGCCTCCGTCCTGTTGCCTGTACTGGCGTCAGATTCGGCCAGCTCCGATATCAACGGTCTGATTTATAATGGTCTGGTCAAATATGACAAGGATCTTAATCTGGTTGGAGAACTGGCAGAAAGATGGGAAATATCTGAGGACAATCTGATAATACGCTTCTACCTGAGAAAGGACGTCCGCTGGCAGGATGGGACTCCTTTCACCAGTAAAGATGTTGAATACACATATAAGGTCTACGTTGATCCCAAGACTCCGACCGCTTATGCTGGAGATTTTCTGCGTGTAAAGGAACTCCGTGTTATAGATGACTACACGGTTGAGGTTTTTTATGACAAACTTTACGCTCCGGCTCTCGCTTCCTGGGGGCAATCCATACTTCCGAGCCATTTACTGGAAGGAAAGGAAATCACCGAAAGCCCACTGAAACGAAATCCGGTAGGGACCGGCCCCTACAAATTCAAGGAATGGAATACAGGTGAAAAGACCCAGCTGGAGAGTTATCATGATTATTTCGAAGGCAGGCCTTACATTGACAGGGTTCTAACTCGCGTCATTCCTGATCTTGCGACTATGTTCCTGGAATTGAAGGCCGGTCGTCTGGACCAGATGGGCCTCACTCCTTTGCAGTATCAACGTCAGACCGACAATGAATGGTTTAAACAGCATTTCAACAAATTTAAATACCTTGCGTTCTCATATTCTTATCTCGGTTATAACCTCAAGGACTGGAAGTTTCAGGACAAGAAAGTTCGCCAAGCCCTCACTACGGCGATCAATAGAGACAGTATCGTTGAGGGGGTGCTCCTCGGCTTGGGAGATGTCGCTTACACTCCTTACAAGCCCGACACTTTCTGGTACAATCCCAATGTAAAGAAATTTCCGTATGATCCTGAAAAAGCAAAGCGTATGCTCGAAGAGGCGGGATGGAAAGACACTGATGGCGACGGGATTATAGACAAGGACGGCAAGCCGTTTGAATTCACGATCATCACCAATCATGGCAATGACATCAGAAAGAACGCCGCCATTATTATTCAGAAAGATCTCAAAAAGGTTGGGATTGAAGTAAAAATTCGAGTGATTGAATGGGCGGCTTTCATCAAGAATTTTATAAACAAACGGAACTTTGAGGCATGCCTTCTGGGTTGGGGAATAGGCATCGACCCCAACCAGATCGATATCTGGAACTCGGCCAAAACCAGCGAGAGTGAATTGAATTTCATATCTTACAACAATCCGGAAGTCGATAAGATGCTAGAACTGGGTGTATCCACCTACAACAGAGACGAGAGAAAAAAATATTATGATGAGTTTCAACAGATGATTTCGGAAGACCAGCCCTACACCTTTCTGTTTGTGCAACATTCGCTGCCCATCATAAGTTCACGTTTTCATGGAATAATCCCGGCTCCAATCGGCATAAGTTACAATTTTAACGAATGGTTTGTGCCAAAACAGTTACAAAAATACACATTTCAACCATAACCAATTATGATCGTATATCTGTTAAAACGCATACTTTTGATGGTCCCGGTGCTGTTGGGAATCACCATAATATCGTTCTCCGTCATGAAGATGGCGCCGGGTGATCCGATCAGTTTGATGACCGACCTTAACCCCAACATGAACGAGGAGGCGATTAAGCGCATCCGGGCTCATTACGGGTTGGATGAACCATGGCATATACAGTATCTGAAGTGGCTCAAAAACATGCTGGTTCTTGACTTTGGGCGGTCTTTCGCCTCTGACAACCGACCGGTTCTGGACAAGATAGCGGAGCGAATCCCCATAACACTGCTCATAAATGTTCTTTCGATGTTCTTTATTTTGGCGACTGCCATACCCTTGGGGGTTATTTCGGCGGTAAAGCAGGATTCGTGGTTCGACAGGGGCACATCGCTTTTTGTTTTCATCGGTTTTGCAGTACCGACCTTCTGGTTGGCTTTATTGCTAATGATACTATTTGGCGTCAAGCTGGAGTGGCTTCCCATATCAGGTTTCAGGTCATTAAATTACGCATCGCTTACACCAGTCCAGCAGATACTGGATGTTGCAAAGCACCTGATACTTCCCATATTTGTATCTGCGTTTGGCGGTCTGGCCGGAATGAGCCGTTATATGCGCTCGAACATGCTGGAAGTAATCAGGCAGGACTATATAACAACAGCCAGAGCCAAAGGTCTCACGGAACGGGCTGGTTGTTATATTCAGGCACGCTCTGAGAAACGCGCTGCTTCCGGTCATCACCATTTTAGGGCTCTCAATTCCTGGTCTAATAGGTGGCAGCGTCATTTTTGAGACCATATTTGCAATACCGGGAATGGGTCAGCTTTTTTATCAGTCGGTTATGATGAGGGACTATCCAACAATCATGGGTATTCTTGTTATAGGAGCAGTTTTGACGTTACTCGGCAATTTGCTGGCTGACCTGCTGTATTCATGGGTGGACCCCCGGATAAGTGTCACAGAATGATTTCCGGAACTACTAATTACATGAGATGGTAGAGAATTAAGAAATGCTTTTAAAAAGCGAATTCCTAAACAGGCTCTCCAAGAATAAAATGGCTATGTCGGGATTGGTGATAGTGATAATTCTATTTTCGGCATCCATATTCTCTCACTACCTGGCGCCCTACCCTCCATCAGAGATTGACACATCCAACATACTGGCTGCTCCGTCGCGCACTCACCCCATGGGGACTGACATCTTGGGCAGAGATGTGCTCTCCCGGATAATTTTTGGGTCAGGTGTTTCTTTGAGCGTCGGTTTCGTGGCAGTGGGGATTTCGACATTCATAGGAGTAATCCTGGGCGCCATGTCCGGTTACTATTCGGGATTGGCAGACAGGATCATAATGCGTTTTGTCGATGTGATGTTATGCTTTCCGTCGTTTTTCCTTATACTGGCAGTTATAGCGTTTGTCGGCCCCAGTATATGGAATATCATGGTGGTTATAGGCGTAACTTCATGGATGGGAGTGACCCGGCTGGTTCGCGCAGAATTTCTGAGG
>CAZGVM010000196.1:0-5809 GCA_964528855.1 uncultured Desulfomonile sp.
TGTTTTTCGCGATTTTCTTCAGAATAATCCAGGATTGGCAAAACACTTTCAGCTCGGATTGACAGAAGACAAAATATCTGAAGCTTATGCCGAATTACGAGGAGACCGCATTTCTGTCGGCGCCTACCAAAGATTCGACTATTTCGCGACAAAAGTTTCCCAGATCATTAAAAAGGCTCTCGTAACCATTGATCGTTCGTCTACAATTCTGCAATTAGGTCAATTGATGGAGAAACAGGGGTTGGGCTCGGTTCTAGTGAAGGACGCCAACGCCGGCATAGTGGGCATAGTAACCAAGAAAGACCTGAGAACCAAGGTAGTTGCCAAACGCATGAATTATAATTCGCCGGTAGATGACATAATGTCTAGCCCTGTCCTGAGCATACCGGCTCAAGCCGTTTGCTTCGATGCCATGATAAAGATGATCAGAGAGCAGATTACCCACCTGGTAGTCCGACAGGGCTCGGAATACCTAGGGATAATAAGCGCTCATGATATCATGGTGAATCAGGTAGCCGCCCCTGTTGTTCTGCTTAGAGACATCACTTCCCAGACTGATGTATCGGACTTGAATCTTTTTTACATCAGATTACCGTCCATTGTTCGCAGGCTGATCGAGCAGGGAGCGCGAGCCGGTCACATACTAACGCTGGTGGCTTTGATGAATGATCGATTCATCATTAAAGTGATGAGTCTCATCCAGAAAAGTCTTGGCCCACCGCCTGTGAGATTTACCAGGCTTCTGTTCGGAGAAGCCGGCAGAAAAGAAACAAGCATTTACCCGCCCAACGACAACGGAATGGTTTATGACAACATTTCCGAGGATGCCCCAGTCAGTCTGGTTCAGTCCTATCTGGAAGAACTGGCGCTCTCGGTTGCCAATGCGCTTCAATCATGCTGCTCAGGTCCATCGCGAACAAGGCTTTGCTCTTCCAATCCACGTTGGAGACTGCCATTGCATTCGTGGCAGGCCTACCTCAGAGACGCTGTTTTGACTCCAATCCCACCGGACGTCTTCATCACAAAAATGATACTTGATTTCAGGCCGTTATATGGGTGTGAGGAATTAGGCCAACAACTCAGGGAATTTGTCTGTAGTGAACTCCGGTACGCTGACAACTTTAAACAAATGTTAGCCAGGGACTTCGTGTCCAATGCTGAGTCAATCACCTTTTTTAGAGATAACGCTCTGGAAACCGACGGTTCCACGATCATCAGCCTTGATATTCAGAACCGGCTGGTGGATCCGTTTGCCAATTTTGCACGCCTCATGGCATTTCATTACTCGATAGATCAAACCAACACACTGCTGCGTCTTGAGGCTCTAGCGGAAAAGGGCATATTCAGTCGATCCACAATCCAAGATATTTCAAATGCATACGAATTCAATGTGCAACTCAACATTTTGAATCAGTTGAAGCAACTCGAAGCGGGAATGCCACCGGATAGTTTTGTGGCCATATCGGACATATCAAACATGGAGCGTCTCATGTTGAAAGACACTTTTTCCGTGATGGCAAAGATGGTGGAAATAGTTAAAAACAGGTTCATCAATTAGCAGGCTTGTATTTGTTTTTGCCTGGATCATAATTGTCGTGGGAGATACCATGGACCATACCAGTGAAATTCATTTTGCAGACCCTATAGCAGCGGTTCAGTTTCTCAGAAATGTTGAACCATTCAATGAATTGGGAAACACAACATTGCGAAAGCTTGCGGGTAAAATGATTCTGGATTTTTTCCCGCAAGACACAAAAATCCTTGAACAGGGAGTCACACGAGTAAGTCACCTTTATTTTATCCAGAGAGGTGGAGTTCGAATTGAATCGCAGGACGCGCTAAACGTCCCCACTCTCAAAGACTTGAGAGAGGAAAGCAATTACTTCGGCGCCATATCGATAATCAGGGGAGGCATATCCGTTCATGACGTCACTGCAATTGAAGACACCTTCTGCTACATGCTCGATAGCGACGTTTTCATGGAATTGATTCGAGAGAAGCCTGATTTTGCCGCTCACCTCTGGGCTCGTTTGTCCAGAGATGTAGTAGGAGAAGTCTACGAAGAGATAAGAAGCCAAAAACTTCAACAACGTTCTGAAGAGAGTCTGAGGCTTTTCAATTCGCCTATCAAGGATGTCATCAGACGACAAATGGAGACGGCGCCGGCTGACTCATCCATCCAGATGGCCGCAACAACCATGTCTGAAAATCGTATAGGGTCTCTGCTGGTTACCAACCAACAAGGAGAGGTCATCGGGATAATCACTGATAATGATCTCAGGAACAAGGTGGTCGCTAAAGGGTTGGATCCGGCGACTGCTGTCCACACCATTATGTCGTCTCCTGTGAAAAGCATATCCGAAGAGGAAATTTGCTTTGACGCATTGGTCGAAATGATGCATTCGCAGACGCATCATCTTGCAGTAGAGGGACCGGAAGGAATTTCGGGAGTGATTTCCGCCCATGACATAATGGTTGACCAAGGTGACTCTCCCATCTCTCTTTACAGGGAGATAGTAGCCCAAAAAACAGTCGAGGGACTTTTCCCGTTGTCTCACAAGATGCCGTTAATCGTCAGATCCCTCATAGTGGAGGGCGCAAAAGCCAATGACGTTACCCGGATGATCTCGATTCTGAATGACCACATAGTTAGCAGGGTCATCGGCCTGCTGGACAGTGAACTGGGGCCAGCGCCCTATCCATTCTGCTGGCTCACCATGGGCAGCGAAGGCAGACAGGAGCAAACCTTCAAAACTGACCAGGACAATGCCTTAATTTATGAAACTCCCCCAGAAGAATGGAGCTATGTCAAAGACGCCAAACTGTATTTCAGACGCTTCGGAAACTTGGCAGTGAAGAATCTGGCAGCTTGCGGATTCCCCTTGTGTAAGGGTGAAATCATGGCCTCTAATCCCAAATGGAGGAAACCGTTTGCCGTATGGAGAAACTACTTTGACAACTGGATGAACGCGCCTGAACCCCAAGCTGTTTTACATGCCACCATTTTCTTTGATTTCAGAGGAGGCTACGGCCAAAAGGAACTATCAGACAAACTTCGTGATTATATTGTTCAACATGCCCCCGGCAGGGGTATATTCCTCATGCACCTTGCCAGAGACTGCATATCCACAAAGTCGCCACTGTCTTTCTTCAAAAACTTTCTGGTCGAAAAAGATGGAAAATACAAAAACCGACTTGATCTCAAAACCCGCGGTCTGGTTCCCTTTGTGGACTTCGCCAGAGTGATGTCGCTTAGACATGGTTTGAGGGAGACAAACACGCTGGCTCGAATACAGAAACTGGGAGAGGAAGGCCTTATCCCACATGAACTATATTCCGAGATTCGAGAGGCTTATGAGTTCCAGATGCAGATCAGGCTCGTTCACCAAATCAGGCTCATAGAAAATGGTGAAGAACCGGACAACTACATAGATCCCGGTGAAATATCCGATCGCGAAAAACACACGCTAAAAGAGGCTTTTGAAGTCATTAACCGGCTTCAAGGTTACTTGAAGAACGAATTTCGTGTCCTTGAATGACAGGTTAATAAATTGAGAAAACTTCTTGAATGGCTGGGGTTCAGGCAGCACGAGCTAATAACCGAGAACAGGCGTTTTTTCAAATCGTTTGACAAGAAAAGACCTTTCAAGGAATACGATTACGTTGTTCTGGACACCGAACTGACCAGTCTGGACCCAAAAAACGGAGAAGTGGTTTCAATAGGGGCGGTTCGGGTCCGAGGCCTGCGACTCATGATTGGCGGCAGTTTTTTCTGTTATGCGCGACCTGAAAAACCATTGCCAAAAGACAGCACGATGATTCATCGCATCACTCCTCAGCAGATTGAAAATGCGCCCCCCCTGGAAGATGTCCTGCCTGATTTTATCAAATATTGCCACGGGGCCGTTTTGGTAGGCCATTTTCTGAAAATTGACATGACGTTTTTGGGAAAGGCTTTAAGGAAACATTTTGGCGGAACGCTGGGAAACGTCTGGTTAGACACTCTGAAACTTGCTCAGTCCCTCGAAAATTACAGAAGGCGTCATAGCTATTCCGATGACCCAATAGAAAATTCTTTTAATCTTAACAAGCTGGCCGTAAAGTATAATCTGCCTCTTTTCGAGAAACATGATGCGCTGGAAGACGCTATTCAGACGGCGTATCTGTTCATATACCTGTGTCACAAATTAAAAACGGCGGGCTGCGTCACTTTGGGAGACCTGATTGTGTCCCAAAGTAACGCCGTGTTACCGTCCGATCAGGGTTACTCGAGCGCGTAACCGATTGTTTTCAAGGCGACTCCGATTTCACTGAGAATGGCCGGATCATCAATCGTTGACGGCACTGAAAATTCCTCGCCATCAGCAATCTTTCGCATAGTGCCCCTGAGCACTTTCCCCGAACGGGTTTTAGGAAGCCTGTCCACTATTACGGCTTTCTTGAAAGAGGCCACTGCGCCTATGTCGTTTCGCACCATCTGCACAAGTTCCCTGACAATTTCTTCCCGGTCCTGTGAAACTCCGGCTTTCAAGACCACAAAACCGAGTGGAACCTGCCCCTTCAGATTGTCATAGGCTCCTACCACTGCGCACTCGGCTACCGCCGGATGTTTTGCGAGTATTTCCTCCATTCCGCCAGTGGATAATCGGTGCCCTGCGACATTTATCACATCGTCTATTCGGCCCATTACAAAAACGTAGCCGTCTTCGTCGATGTAACCACCATCTCCGGTGAGATAATAACCAGGGAAAGGACTCATGTAGGATTCCACGAAACGTTTGTCGTCATTCCACAGCGTGGGAAGGTTTGCGGGAGGCAGGGGCAGCTTGACGCATATCACCCCATTTTCGTTAGGACCTAATTCCCGGCCATCCGAGGCATCCAGAATTTTGAGATTGTAGCCGGGCATCGGCTTGGTAGCCGAACCAGGCTTGATATCGAAAAATTCCAGGCCTCTGAAATTGCCTGCAATTGCCCATGCGGTCTCAGTTTGCCACCAGTGGTCTATAACCGGACGTTCCAACAAGTTGGTTGCCCAGTAATAAGTGTCAGGATCCGTCCTTTCACCTGCCAGAAAGAGAGTTTCAAAATTTGAAAGATCATATTTTTTCAGAAATTCCCCATTGGGATCTTCTCTCTTGATTGCCCTTATAGCGGTGGGGGCCGTGAACAGGGCTTTGACACGGTGCTCGGAAATTACCCTCCAGAAGGCCCCCGGATCGGGAGTTCCGACCGGTTTACCCTCGAAAATGATTGTTGTGGCCCCGGTGAATAACGGAGCATAAACTATGTACGAATGTCCCACAACCCAGCCTACGTCAGATGCAGCCCAATAAACCTCTCCAGGGCCTATGTTGTAGATATGCTTCATGCTCCAGCGTAAACCTACCGCAGGCCCGCCTTTGTCGCGCACTACCCCCTTGGGCTTTCCGGTGGTCCCGGAAGTGTAAAGGATGTATAGCGGGTCTGTAGCTTCCACAGAGACACAACCTGCAGGTGTGGAGGAAGATTCCAATTCCATCCAGTCAAGATCAGTTTCTCCGGACAGTTCCGCCCTGGCCATTTCACGCTGAAGTATTATAGTCTTTTGCGGCTTGTGTTCCGACAGTTGAATTGCCTCGTCCAATAGCGGCTTATACGGAATTATCCGTTTTACCTCTATTCCGCAGGAGGCTGTGAGGATCACCTTGGGCTTGGCGTCATCTATCCTGACCGCTAGTTCACGTGGGGCAAAACCTCCAAAAACCACAGAGTGGATCACTCCAAGACGCGCACACGCCAGCATTCCTATGAGCGCCTCCGGAATCAT